>JANODH010000374.1:0-4201 GCA_031412595.1 Sphingomonas sp.
GCTGCAAATGGGCAAGATTCTGCCCGACACGCCGACTCTTGTTCGCATGCACAGCATTTCGATTTTTTCCGATCTGCTGGGGCAGCAGGGGCCACGTAAACGCACGTTGCAGCGTTCGATGGTGGAAGTCGGGAAAGCTGGCGCGGGGCTTATCGTCTTGCTCATGCCGAATGACCCCGAAAGTCTCACCCGCGAGATCGGGGGCACGCCACGCACCGAAATGGACTTGCGCAGCTATGGCATCGGCGCGCAGATTCTCGCCGACCTCGGTGTTCACGACATGACGCTGCTCACCAATGCACATCGTAATGTGATTGCGGTCGAAGGCTATGGGCTCAATATCGTCGGCGAGCAGCCGATCCCGGAGATTTAAGCGTGGCCAAATTTCTTATCGTCGAAGCGCGCTTTTACGATCACCTCAATGATCTGCTGCTGGACGGTGCGCGAGCAGCAATCTCGGACGCCGGGCATAACAGTGACACGATTACGGTCCCCGGCGCGCTCGAAATCCCCGGCGCGATATCGCTGGCCGCCGAAAGCGGGCGATATGATGCCTATGTCGCGCTGGGTGTTGTCATCCGCGGGGAAACTTATCATTTCGAGATCGTCGCAGGCGAAAGCGCACGCGGGATTATGGCACTGACGATGGACGGCCTCGCCATCGGCAACGGTATTTTGACTGTCGAAGACGAAGCACAGGCATTGGCCCGGGCCCGGCCCGCCGAGAAAGACAAAGGCGGCGAAGCAGCCAAAGCCGCCATTGCGATGCTCGCCCTGAAAGCGAAATTCGGGTGAGCAATTATCCCTTCATCGAAACGCAAAACCTGATCCTTCGCGTTCCCGTAGCGTCCGACCTCGACGGCTGGTCGATCATGAATTCAGACCAAGAAACCATGCGCTTTATCGGCGGTGTTGCGTCGCGTGCCGAGACCTGGCGGCAATTATGCACGATGCGTGGCGCGTGGGATATTCGCGGTTTCGCCATGTTTTCTGTCATTGAAAAGGCCAGCGGCGCGTGGGTCGGCCGCATCGGTCCGTGGCTGCCCGAAGGTTGGCCGGGCGACGAAGTCGGGTGGGGCGTATCCGCGCGATTTGCTGGCAAGGGCTATGCCTATGAAGCCGCCGTTGCGTCGATGGACTATGCCGTCGATGTGCTAGGCTGGTCGTTCATCATTCATACGATCGATCCCGAAAACAGCCGGTCGATCGCGCTCGCAAAGCGGCTCGGCTCGACGAACGGCGGGCCCACGAGACTGCCGACACCCTTTGAAAATGCGCGCGTCGATGCCTGGGGCCAGAGAGCCGATCAGTGGCGTTCGCGGCGCGCGTAAGCTTGCGTGCCTCGTGTGACAACTACGTCGTCGGCAGCAACCGAATCGACAGCATAGTCCGGTAAAGCATCGAGTGCGGCATAAACCGGCCCAAAATCGGTCTCGATTGTGCTTCGAAGCAGATCGTCAAACGATGGGATCACGAAATAGGTCTGCTGATAATCGTCGATCCGGTAATCCGTGCGCATCACCCGCTGAAGATCGAAGGCGATCCGGTTCGGACTGGGATCGTCGAGCGCAAAGATGCTCTCGCCGTGGCTGGAGACAATGCCCGAGCCGTAAATCCTTAACGCGCCGTCCTCGCGGACCAAGCCGAATTCGACCGTATACCAGTAAAGCCGCGCAAGACGCTTTAGTGCGCCCAGCGAACCGGCACGCTGCCCGCCCTTTCCATACGCTACCATATAATCGGCAAAAACCGGGTCTGCCAGCATCGGCACATGGCCGAAGACATCGTGAAAAACATCGGGTTCCTGCAAATAATCGAGCTGATCGGGTCGCCGGATAAAATTGCCCGCAACGAAAATCCGATCAGCCAGACAATCGAAAAATACATCGTCGGGGATCAGGCCCGGCACGGCAACGACGCGCCAGCCCGTTACCGCCGTCAATCGTTCGGACAGTTCGGCAAAATCGGGAATGCCGGGCTTCGACAGTTTGAGCACATCGATCCCGCGCAGAAAGGCTTGCGACGCCCGGCCGGGCAGCATTGCCGATTGCCGGGCAAACAGCGTGTCCCATGTCGCATGGTCCTGCGCCGAATAATGCACCCAATCCTGCGCGATGATCCATTCGCTAGCGCTTGTCATGCGCTCAGCTTACACAGCCGAGCATGCCACCGCAAAGCCGCCGTTTGATTGCCTTGTTGTTGGCACCCCTCGGTTTGTACTTCGCCGCAGCGGGTGCGCTGAGCCATTTACCCGTCAATGCCAAGTGGCGTGAACCGGCCGATGGCGTCACGATCTATCTGGCAAGCAATGGTGTACATACGGGCATTGTCGTGCCGGCTGTTGCTGTGGGGATCGACTGGCGCGGCCGGGTTCGCCCATCCGATCTGCCTGATCCGGCAAGTGCCGGACAATGGCTGCTGTTCGGCTGGGGTGATCGCGATTTTTATAGGAATACGCCGACATGGGCGGATGTGCGACCGGGCACCGCTCTTTCTGCCCTGATCGGCAGCGGGCGGACGTTGGTTCACGTCGCTCATTTCGATGACTTCTACGCTGATGCCGATATGCGCCCGCTGCGCCTCACGTTCGACGAATATGCGCGGTTGGCCCGGTACATCGAAGGATCCTTTGCAGAAGCAGCCGAAGCGGCTCCGGGTTACGGCGCGCGTGATGTGTTTTACACCGGGCGGGGGCAATACAGCGCCTTGCGCACCTGCAATGTCTGGACCGGCGATGCGCTTAAAGCTGCTGGCGTGCGAACGGCGCTGTGGAGTCCATTCTCGGATGGAATCATGCGCTGGGCAGACGTGCCGCCGCGGGACGCGTCAACGCGCGGGCGCGGGCGTTAACGCCGATACGGCTTTTGCTGCTTCGGCGGGATCGATTCCGGGTGGCGGTGCGGCACTGATGCTTTCGTTGCCCGCAAGCGCGCGCGCCGCCCGGCGGATTGCGCGGCGGACGCGGTTATAAGTGCCGCAGCGGCAGATGTTGGTGATCGCGGCATCGATCTCGGCATCGCTCGGGTCGGGCTTTGCTTTCAGCAGCGTCGATACTGCCATGATCATGCCCGGCTGGCAAAAGCCGCATTGCGGCACTTGCTCTGCGACCCATGCCTGCTGCACCGGATGCGAACGATCGCGCGACAGCGCTTCGATTGTGGTTACAAAAGCACCTTCGACTTGCGCCAGCGTTACCTGACAACTGCGCACCGATTTTCCGTCGATATCGACCGTGCACGCGCCGCAGTCGCCGGTGCCGCAGCCGTACTTCGTGCCGGTCAGGTTCGATGCGTCGCGGATCGCCCAGAGCAGCGGCGTCTGTGCGTCCATCCGGTAGCGCACGGGTTGGTTATTGACTGTAAGGCTAGTCACGCCAGCTGCGATCGATCTTGTCGATGCGGCGAACCATCGCGTCGAATTCGGCGCGGCCCGATCCGCCGGGAATCGCCGTCTGGTGCATGTCGCGCTGGTGCACGGCGATCACGTCGGCGCCGACATGGATCGCTGGCCCCATCGACAGTGTCGCGATCTGATGTTCGCATGCGCGCTGCAGCACCCAATATTTGATGAACGCATCGGGCAGGGTCTTGCCCATGACCACGGGGCCATGGTTGCGCAGCATCATGATGCGCTTGTCGCCTAAGCTGGCGAGCAGCGCGGGCCCTTCTTCGTCGCGCACCGTGACGCCTTCGAAATCATGATAAGCCAGCTGTCCCATGAAATTGCAGGCGTAGAAATTGACCGGCTGCAATCCACCTTCGAGCGAGCAGACGGCAACCGTCGCTGTCGTGTGCGTATGGATTATGGCGTGTGCGTCAGGCAAATGGCGGTGGAACAGGCTGTGTTGCACGAAGCCCGCGCGATTGACGTGCCACGGATTGTCGGTGTCGAGCTTGTTGCCGTCGATGTCGACTTTTACGAGGCTGGAGGCCGTCACTTCGCTGAAATGCATGCCATATGGATTGATGAGGAATGCCCCGTCTTCCGCCAGCTTCACCGTGA
The DNA here is from genome assembly GCA_031412595.1 of Sphingomonas sp. Taxonomy (GTDB): domain Bacteria; phylum Pseudomonadota; class Alphaproteobacteria; order Sphingomonadales; family Sphingomonadaceae; genus Sphingomonas_O. Next base: position 4,003 of record JANODH010000374.1, read on the forward strand.
TGTGGTTGAAGATCATTTCGTCCCAACCCATCATCGCGAATATGCGATAGGCAGCCGCCAGCTCCTGTCGCGCGGCCCACTCGGATTCGGGCATCATGTTGGTTTGCATTGCGGTTGCCATGTCACTCTCCATTTGCGCTACGCCTAAACAATCACCCGGCTTTGGGCAAACCTTCAGCGCCACTGGCCAAGCCACGCG
>JANODH010000375.1:0-2035 GCA_031412595.1 Sphingomonas sp.
GCAGCGATCTACCACTACGTGCAATGCAATTGACGATTGGATTTTTCGGATCACGATCTCTGACGTGTTTTCGAAGCGAATAACAGCTGTCTCGGAGCTACGAGCATCAGAGCAGGGCATTTTTGAGGGGTGGGGAACAGAATTTGGTGCCAGTCGAGCGAAGCAAATGATTGACCGGATGATGAAGTCTCTGACTAAGGCAGGAGCACTTTAAGCGACACGGGCAAAGCCTGTGTCGTCGTCGGTCCTCGTCGCTGCGCTTGAGGCCGGCCGCGCTTGTGCGCGATCGGATTAGCGTTGCTAATCCGTGTCCGAACTTCGCGATGGAGCGGGCGAAGGGATTCGATCCCACGACCCCGAACATGGCAAGGTCGTGCTCTACCCCTGAGCTACGCCCGCTCGAGCGTTCTGCCGGAGACAAGCCCCGGCGGGTGAGGCGCGGCAACTAGCAGTCACCCTTGGCCAACGCAATCCCCTTCCTTGGCCCCTTGGCATCCACCCCGCACTTCCCACATAAGGAATTACAAGCAGGAGAATCACGTGGCCACACTCGGGCTGAGCGCAACCGACCGCGCCGAAATCGAAGCCTTTCGCACCGACGTTATTGAACCGTCGATGACGAGCCTCGTCATCCTCGATTTCTGGGCCGAATGGTGCGGGCCGTGCAAAGCGCTGTCGCCGGTGCTCGAAAAGGTCGCGGCGGATTATGCGTCCAAAGGCGTCATCCTCAAGAAAATCGACGTCGACGCCAACAAGACCGTCGCCGCGCAATTCCGCGTCCAGTCGATTCCGACCGTCTATGCTGTGTTTCAGGGGCAGCTTGTCGCCGACCTGACGCCCGCGCGCACCGAAAGCCAGTTGAAAACGGCGCTCGACGCGATCCTGAAACAGCTTCCGGTACAGGGCGAAGCGCAGGCATTGGAAGCCGAAATCGAGCCGCTGATTGCGATGGGCGAAGACGTGCTGACCGCGGGCGATGCCGAGCGCGCAACGGGAATATTCAGCCAGATTGTCGATATGGCACCCGATAACCCGCAAGCCATCGCCGGGCTCATCCGCGCGCTTGTTGCCGCCGGGCGAGTCGAGGAAGGCGAAAGCCTGCTTGCCGCACTGCCGCCCGAGCTGGCCAAAGACCCCGCCGTCGCCCGCGCACAATCGGCTCTGGCATTGGCGAAAGACGTAAAGCCCGTCGAAGATTTGAGCGGTCTGACAGCCGACGTCGCCGCGAACCCCGACGATCACGCCAAGCGTTTCGAACTGGCAGGCGGCCTGATGGCTGCGGGCGACCGTGACGCCGCAGCGGACCATTTGCTCGAAATCATCCGCGCCGACCGCGAGTGGAACGATGGCGCGGCCAAGGCGCAATTATTGAAACTGTTCGACGTCGTCGGCGTCATGGACCCGTGGGTTTCGGCCCAACGCCGGCGCTTGTCTGCGGTGTTGTTCACATGAGCCAAACGACCGATACCGTGCAGCGCATCTCGATTTTTCCGATCGGCGGCGCGCTGCTGTTTCCGCGCATGCACTTGCCGCTGCATATTTTCGAGCCGCGTTATCGCGCGCTGATCAGCGACGCGATGGCGCGCGACCGGCGCATTGGCCTGATCCAGCCCAAGCCGGTGCAGGCTGATCGCGACGGCCCCACGCAATTGTTCGACATCGGCTGCGTCGGGAAAATCGCGCATGTCGAAGCGATGGACGACGGGCGCTATAATATCGTCCTCGAAGGGCTCGCGCGTTTCCGCGTCGTCCGCGAACTCGACGTGACGACGCCGTTCCGTCAGATCGAAGCGCAGATCGAAGCGGACAATGCGAGCGACACCAATCTCGATCTCGCTCGCCGCGCCAGCCTCGAGCAGGAGTCGCGCGGCTTTGCCGAGGCGCAAGGCTATGCCGTCGACTGGGAAGCCGTTTCACGCCTCGATGATGAAGCACTCGTCAACGGAATCGCGCAGATTGCCCCGTTCGATGCGGCTGCAAAACAGGCCTTGTTGGAGGCCGCATCATTGGCGGATCGCGCAGACCTTATTGTGCA
>JANODH010000376.1:0-3033 GCA_031412595.1 Sphingomonas sp.
CGGCGTGCCGGCGGGTATTGTTGCCTGGGGCTGGCAGCATCACGGCTGGACGCGGGTTTATACCGATGTTGCTGACTATCCGCTTAGGTATCTGCCGCTAAGTGTGCTGCTGTATCTTCTTGCGCACGACACTTGGTTTTACTGGACGCATCGCTGGATGCACGGGCCCAAACTCTTCAAGGCCGCGCATGCCGTCCACCATGCCAGCCGCCCGCCGACAGCCTGGGCTGCGATGTCGTTTCACCCGTGGGAAGCGCTGACCGGGGCGCTTGTGATCCCCGCTCTCGTTTTCGTGTTTCCGATTCATGTCGGCGCATTAGGCGTGGTTTTGTCGATCATGACGGTTATGGGTGTCACCAATCATATGGGCTGGGAATTGTTTCCGCGCGCAATCGTTAACGGCCCGTTAGGGAACTGGCTCATAACAGCGTCACATCACCAACGTCATCATGCAGAATATAGGTGCAATTATGGGCTCTACTTCCGCCACTGGGATTATATCTGCGGCACCGACAAGGGCCTTGGCCGCTTTGATGATCCTCAGCGGGTCGACGGGTGCCATCGCGCCGGGATCGCTTGACGCCGACATTCATGGGTTTCGTAGCCAAAAAGGGCAGGTCATGGCCTGCCTCACGACCCGGCCACAGAATTTCCCAAATTGCCAAGATGATCCCAATGCCCGACGCTTGACCGTGCCAACGGCAGAAGCAGCGATTCTGCAGTTCGGCAATTTGCCGAGCGGCACATATGCACTTGCGCTGATCCATGACGAAAACGGCAACGGCAAACTCGATACCGTCTTCGGGATCCCGAAAGAAGGCTTTGGCTTTTCGAAGAACCCGGCGATTCGCTTTGGTCCGCCGAGTTTCAAATCGTCAGGGTTTACGATCGTCGCTGGCAGAACCGACGAAAGCGTAAAGATCAAATATCTGTTCTGATCGTTGCGGGAACTTCCCTGACGACACAATAGTTAATGCCGAATTGTGGCTGGAGTAATTTGTGCGTCGTCATCTTTTTTTGCCGTTTGTTCTTGCGATGCACGCCCCCGCACTTGCTCAAACAAGCGACCTTCAGCCTGATACCGCGCCCGGTAATCAAGATCGTCTCACTCTCGGCGTCGCCGTGGCTGTTTCGCCAAGTTATGATGGCTCGGACAATTATCGCCCCAATCCTGGCGGTCTTATCCAAGGGCAGGTTTCTGGCTTCAGTTTTGCTGCGCGGGGCACCAATTTGTTTGTCGATCTGATCCGGGAGGCACCGAGTGACAAGATCGACATCGTTGGGGGACCTGTCGTCCAGCTTCGTTTCGAACGGAACGGGAATGTCCGTGATTCGCAAGTGGCCGCACTCGGCAAGATCAAGCCGGCGCTCGAACTCGGCGGCTATGTCGGTATCGGAAAATCCGGCCTGCTCAATCCGTTCGACAAACTGCAATTCGACGTGAGTTACCGTGCCGATGTCAGTGGCATCCATAACAGTGCACTGATCACGCCGACGATCAGCTACATCACGCCTTTGTCGCGGCGAACGTTGGTTCTGCTGTCGTTCTCAGCCGATCATGTCGGGCGGAAATATGGCCAAACCTACTTCGACGTGCCGACCACGGCCAACGGCAGCGGCCTCGCGCCTTATGCTGTCCAAGGCTCAGGTTGGAAAAGCGCGGGCAGCAATTTTCTGCTGGTGCAGTCACTCGGACCCGATATCCGTAAGGGGTGGAGCATTTTCGCCTCGGGCGGTTATTCGAAAATCCTTGGTCAATATGCGCGCAGCCCGATTGTTGCCGACGCCGGGTCGCCGGATCAGTTTATTGGCTTCGCAGGGCTGGCATATAGCTTCTGACCCGGTTACGGTGTCGGCATTCCCCGGGGAGCCTAGTGGCTGAGAGGTGCGCGTCACGTCGCACGACCCGCTGAACCTGATCCTGTTTATGCAGGCGTAGGGAGGGAGCGGTCATTCCTGTCCGCGTTCTCCCGTTAGATTTGGAGAGCGACGATGGCCGATTATTCCGCACCCCTGACTCCCACGGAAGCCCCCAAGGTCACCACCGGCCCGATTCGCGGCAGCCGGAAAATTCACGTTGGGCCGTTGAAAGTAGCAATGCGTGCGATCGACCTCGAGCCGTCATCGGGCGAGCCGCCGCTCAATGTATACGACACAAGCGGCCCCTATACCGATACGGCGGCGACCATCGACATCGCCCAAGGGCTGCCTGAACTGCGCGCCGGCTGGATCCGCGCGCGCGGCGATGTCGAAGAGGTCGCGCAGCGCGAAGTGCGGCCGGAGGACAATGGGCAGCTTGGCCCCGATCGCAGCGGTGGTGTCGAGCCGTTTCCGAATGTCCGCAAAACCGTGCTGCGTGCAAAACCGGGCATGAACGTCTCGCAGATGCATTATGCGCGGGCGGGCATCATCACCCCCGAAATGGAATATGTCGCCACCCGCGAAAATCTCGGTCGTGCGCAACTTAAAGAGGCAGCCGCGCGCGACGGCGAGGACTGGGGTGCCGAAATTCCTGACTACGTGACCGCTGAATTCGTGCGCAGCGAAGTCGCACGCGGACGCGCGATCATTCCGAACAACATCAACCATCCCGAAACCGAACCGATGGCGATCGGCCGCAATTTCCTCGTCAAGATCAACGCCAATATCGGCAACAGCGCGGTTGCGTCCGACGTCGCCACCGAAGTCGACAAGATGGTCTGGAGCATTCGCTGGGGCGCAGATACCGTCATGGACTTGTCGACCGGGCGCAATATCCACGACACGCGCGAATGGATCATCCGCAATTCACCCGTCCCGATCGGCACCGTGCCGATCTATCAGGCGCTCGAGAAAGTCGGCGGCATTGCCGAGGATCTGACTTGGGAAATCTACCGCGACACGCTGATCGAACAAGCCGAACAGGGCGTCGATTATTTCACCATCCATGCGGGCGTGCGCCTGCCGTACGTCCCGCTCGCCGCCAAGCGCGTCACCGGCATCGTGTCACGCGGCGGCAGTATCATGGCGAAATGGTGCCTCGCGCATCACAAG
>JANODH010000377.1:0-2883 GCA_031412595.1 Sphingomonas sp.
GGGGTTGTCGGCGTCGAGCTTGTTGCCGTCGATGTCGATTTTGACCAGGCTGGACGCGGTCACTTCGCTGAAATGCATGCCATAGGGATTGATCAGAAAGGCGCCGGGCTGATCGTCGAGCTTGACCGTGATGTGGTTGAAGATCATCTCGTCCCAGCCCATCATCGCGAACACGCGGTAGGCAGCGGCCAGTTCCTGTCGCGCAGCCCATTCGGATTCGGGCATCATTCGGGTTTGCATTGCAGTCGCCATGTCATCCTCCGCTTCGGCCAAGCGTAACCAATTGGCCGGATTTGAGCAAACCAAAGCCTGCCGCCGACCAACCGGATTTGCTTCCCAGGGAGCGCAAGCAATTGTAGCGTAGACGGATGTTGAGCCGCCTTAGCCTTCGCCCCCGTTCGGCCATGCGCGCTTTTCTGGCAAAGGAAAGTGCCGGTGGCTTGTTGCTGATTGCATCGGCCGTGCTTGCGATGATCATCGCAAATTCGCCCCTCGGCTGGGCCTATTTCCATGCGCTGCATCTTGAGACGGGGCCGGTTCTCAGCGCCAAGCTCGGGCCGATGACGCCGCACCTGTGGATCAACGATGGCTTGATGAGCTTGTTCTTCTTGCTTGTCGGGCTCGAGATCAAGCGCGAGTTTATCGACGGGCATTTGTCGACGTGGGCCGACAGACGACTGCCGTTTATCGCCGCTGCGGCGGGGATGGTGGTCCCAGCGTTCGTTTATCTTGCGATTACTGGCGGCGATCCTGCGCTGGCGCGCGGATGGGCGATTCCGGCCGCGACCGATATTGCGTTCGCCTTGGGATTGCTGGCGCTGCTCGGCAAGCGTGCACCGACTTCGCTCAAGCTCTTCCTGACGACAGTCGCCATTGTCGATGATGTCGGCGCGGTCGTCATCATCGCCGTTTTCTATACCGCGAGCTTGAACCTGACGGCGCTTGCTGCATCATTTGCCGTGCTTGCCGGCATGTTTGTCATGAACCGTTCCGGCGTGAAGCATCCGGCCTGGTATTTCGCTGCTTTCCTGCTGCTCTGGTATTTCGAATTGCTGTCGGGTGTGCACGCCACGGTTGCCGGTGTGCTTGCGGCGATGGCGGTGCCGATTACGCCAACGCCCGGCAAGCCCGATGACCAAAGCTCCACGCTCCACCGGATGGAACATGCGCTGCACCCATGGGTGGCCTTTGCGATCGTCCCAGTCTTCGGCTTCGCCAATGCTGGCGTTGCGCTCGCAGGTGGGGCGTCGGTCTTTGCGTCGTTGCCGCTGGCAATCGCGCTTGGCCTTTTCGTCGGTAAGCAAGTCGGTGTGTTCGGAAGCGTCTGGCTCGCCGTAAAGCTCAAGCTCGCAACGCGTCCAGCCAATGCAAGCTGGGCGCAAGTCTATGGCGTTTCGCTCCTCTGCGGCATCGGCTTCACCATGAGCCTGTTTATCGGTGGGCTTGCGTTCCCGAATCAGCCCGAGGCCGACGCGGTGAAGATCGGCGTCCTGATGGGATCGTTGCTCAGCGCCGCTGCGGGTGCGGTCGTCTTATGGCTGGCGGGCCAGAAAAAGCCGGCGCAGCCCATCCGTCATCCAGCGACGCGCCAAAGCCTTTTCGAACGCGCTGAATAGCCCACGGCCCCAAAGCCAAGGAGCATCATTGCCCATGTGGCGGGCTCGGGCACGGCAGGCACCGATACTTCGTCGACAAAAGTGCGAAACCCGACGTCGCGCGGGATTGCGGCATAGGCCGATCCATTGTTCGAAAAATAAGCACTGCCGCCAGCATAATTGTTAAATTCGAACACAGGCGCGCGGGGTGAGCCCGAAACATTGCCGATCGTCACGAGCGCGAACAGAGTCGGGGGACCGAGCAGTTCAGCTGTAAAGCTGAACATGCTGCCGGGCCGGACGGCGAAGCCGAGGCTCGACACATCGACGAAGAAAGTTGCCGCACTATTCAACGATCCGCTGTTCAGCACAGCAAAAACAGGAACATCCATCGACCCGACCAGCGTGTTCGCGCCACCGAGGTCACCGGAGAACAGCGACATGCGGAAGAAATTATCGGAACCGGCAGGCCCGGACCAGAACGGGCCCTGAACTTCAATGCCGCTCAGAATGCCGTTGACGCCAGCCGTGACACTTTGCCCAACCCTAGCATTGATCAAAGCCGGCGCGGTGCTACCCGGGGCGGGCGCCCGGTTACCCATCGTTACGACGACACGACCAAGCGCAGGGGGTGTCGGCACGAGCGCACTTTGATCGATGATGACGGCAGCTATGGCGGGTGTGGAAACAGCAAAAACGAGCGCGGCCGCTGCAGCGATGCGGCCAAAAAATCTACCGAGCATTCAAACCCCCAAAAAAATATTCGGGCGGGTTATCATCACGTTAACAACCAGGCAACGCCATTTAGCGTTTCAGAATGACACACGTTTTCCTGCGGGATTGGCCATCGCCGTCCGGTCAAAGCTGCTCGGTCAATTCGGGCACCAGCTTGAACAAGTCGCCGACCAAGCCGATGTCCGCCACCTGAAAGATCGGGGCGTCTTCGTCCTTGTTGATCGCAATGATCGTCTTGCTGTCTTTCATGCCCGCAAGATGCTGGATCGCGCCTGAAATGCCGACGGCAATGTAGACTTCGGGGGCGACGATCTTGCCGGTCTGGCCGACCTGATAATCATTGGGGACGTAGCCCGCATCGACGGCTGCGCGGCTTGCGCCGACGCCTGCGCCGAGCTTGTCGGCAAGGGGTTCGATGATCGAATGGAAATTCTCGCTGTTCTGAAGTGCGCGACCGCCCGAGACGATGATCTTCGCACTTGCAAGTTCGGGGCGGTCCGATTTCGACAGTTCGGCACTGACGAAGGATGACATGCCTTTGTCGCCGGTCGAC
>JANODH010000378.1:0-21341 GCA_031412595.1 Sphingomonas sp.
GCCGTCGGCATCTGGCCGTCGTTCGCCAATGCCAGCAGAAGCCTCGGCGCGGTAATCCACTGGGTCGTCATTGTGCCAAGAACGATGAGACCCGCCACCCAGCCGAGTGCTCCCGACACAGTCGGACCGAACAGTCTCGCAGCCATAGCTCGGACGGGTTGTTCGCTCGACGCCAGATCGGGAATGCCACGCAGGCACGCTATAAAAATGCCGATGTAAAGCACGGTCACGATCGCCATGCCGATAACGAGCGCAAACGGCAGGGCACGGCGCGCATCGACGACTTCACCTGCGACTGCAGTGGGACGTTCGAATCCAACAAATGCAAAGAAAAGCAACATGAGTGCATCGGCTAGTCGCGGCGGCGCAGTCGGTGGCAATGCAGGCATCGGTGCCGATAAAAGTCCTCCGACGACAAAGCCTGCAAAAAGTCCAAGCTTAAGAAGCGCAAGGGCCGAGCTCGCCGCTGCGGATTGCTTGATTCCGGTCATTGCTAGCACGGTCATCCCAATGCCGACTGTCAAAACTGTCTCGAACCGGTGGGCAGGAGCAACCAAACTTGCGACCAGATTCAGCAACGCAGCTGCGCCCAGAACGGTTGCTGTCCACATCAGCCAACCGGCGGCAAACCCTGCAGGTCGGCCAAATGCCGCGCCGCAATATTCGATTGGTCCACCAGTCCCGTCGAAGCGGCTGCCGAGCTCTGCGAGACAAAGCGCCGTCGCAGTCGCGAGCATGGCCGCGCCGAGGACGATAAATATCGTCACATCACCGGCTAGTGCATAGACTTTGCCGGGCAGGCCAAGAATGCCGGCGCCGACAACACAGTTCACGGTTAGCGCGAGCAGCCCCCAGCGGCCCAGTCCGCGCCTCAGCGAAACGCCTTGCGTGGGTGAAGATTTGGCGGCGGGGTTCACGCGTCAACCCGATAAGTCCCTTACGTGGTATAGCAATGGCGTATCGCAATCGTTTCAAGACGTTTCGCGAAGGCACCGCAGTTATGCTTGTCGCGCGCCTATTAGTTCGGCCTTTCGCGTGGCGAGCTGCACCCCTAACGCCTTCAGGCCCATATTGCTGGCGCGGCACTCGGGAAAGAGCTCCTTTTCCTCCTAATCGGTGTGTTCGAACACGGATCGACGGCGCTGAAATGCATTACCGCGCTTTTGGCCGGCACGAGCAAAGCTATTCGACTTTGAGGAAAACCGGATTCGAATAAAACCATAGGTCTTGCCACGCCGACTCGCCAGGCGCGTCGGGCGCGGGTTCGAGTTCGGTCGTATTCGTGCCGCGGATCCGGAAGTAGCTGTCGGCCGCCACGTTCTTTAGTACATGCTCGATCACGATATAGTCGCCTCGACGTTGCCATTGTCCGGACGTGAAGCGGGCCTCAACGCGCGTTGTCGTGTTTCTATCGGCGCTGCGGTCAGCGTCGCGGCCCGTTATGGTGCCCCGAATAAGGTCGACCCGAGAAACGGTCGGTGTGTCACCATTGGCATTCTTGCCGACCGGATCGAGAAACCGAATTGTCACACGTGCATCGCCATCACGGCGTAGCTTCAACTCGCCACCGATTGATGCCGTGCCTGCGCCCGAACGTGCAGTAACGTCGAGAGCGGATACGAGATCGCCTGTCGTCACAAAGATTCTGCCTGCGCGCAATCCTGCGAGGATCGAACCATGATTCTTGGCAGCGTAGACAAAGGTTTTCGAATATTCGCCGGGCCAGAAATCGTTGCCGCCGTCTGTCCAGTGGACATGTGAATCCGAGTTTGCCGTGATCCACCAGCGCCGCCCTTCGCCGAGCATGGCATCCCAGAACCCACCCACGATTGCTGTCATCTGGTCATAGCCGCCCATCGTCGGTGCGCGCCGATAGCCACCGCGATGAGCAATACGATCGGGCGGCGATTGTGCGAAACGCTGTCGTGCTTGAGCGCCCGCCTGATGTCCCGGCGCGCCTTCCATGCCGATTGCGACTTCGGGTGCCGTATCGTTCCAGTTGCGCAGCTCGGCCGGCGTGGTGAGCCCGTATGCGCCGACCTCTGTTGCCGAACGCGAAGGGTGATGGGCAATGACGATCGGCTTGGGCGATTGTGCATCGAGTGCTTTCAGTGCCTCGAGCATCCGTGGCTCCTGATTGCGTGACGGGTCCGGTGGGAAGAGTTCCCGGCTATCGAACAAGCTTTCGATCGTGCGCAGTCGCGCGGCTTCGTCATTTCCCGCGGGTACAATGATGCTGCTGTGGTCAGCGCCGGGGCTGTTGAATTCCATTCCGTAGAATTGAACGAGATCGGGCACGGCAGCGCGGGACTCGACGAGTTCGGGATATGCATGATCATGATTGATCTTGCTGTGATTCGGACCGCCATGATCAGTCGATACGATCCACGACAGCCCGAAGCGTCGCGCCATAACAGCGTTCATTGGGATCGGATAACTTGCGTCTTCGCCGACGAGCGGTGTCGGGGGTACGGTTTTGTCGTCGTAGCCCGTGCTGAAGCGGCTGTGAATGTGATGATCCCCTGCCAGCCAGCGTGGCGTTTGGTCGGGACGGACCGGCAGCGAACCAGCGTTATTGTGCGCTGCAGCGGGCGGGAAACTGCTAAGCAAGACAATCACCGATAAAGCGAGGCGCACGAGCATTCCTTTCACGTAAGCGCTTGAGCCTATCGCTTATTTACGACAGCTCAAAGCAGCCGATTTGCATCGACACTCTGCCGTCACTCTGCCGTCACTCTGTCGTCACATGATCGTCACGAAAATTTCGTCGATTCGTCATAATGAAACTTTACCGCCCGGGCGTTGCAGTTTTCTCTGTCGAACTTGGGGGCATTACTATGTTACGTAGCGTACGGGCACCGGCGAATAATTTTGGTCGTGTCACACTCACGATTGGTGTTTCGTTGTTTGCACTCGTTGCATCTGCCGCAGCACAAACTTCGGAGCCGACAGCCAGCGCGCTGGCATCCGAAGTCGAGCCCGCTGCAGAAGGCGAGATCGTGGTCACGGCGTCGCGTCCGATCGCCGAATCAGAAGCTGCGGCGCTCGAAATTCAGCGCAATTCAGACTCGCTCGTCACAGTCCTGTCGTCAGATGCCGTTGGTCGCCTGCCAGACCAGAATATCGCTCAAGCTGTCGGTCGGCTCCCTGGCATCGGCGTGCAGCGCGATCAAGGCCAGGCGCGCTATATCAATTTGCGCGGCGCGCCGTTGAACTGGACGACATTGTCGCTGAACGGCATCAACATCGTCAGCCCCGAGGGCCGCGACGCGCGCTTCGATTCGATCCCCTCCGCGATTGCATCACAAGTCATCGTCAACAAAGCTGTGACGCCGGACATGAGTGGCGAGACGATTTCAGGAAATGTCGATGTTATCACACGCACCGGCCTCGACCAGAAAGGCTTCCGCTTCTCAGGCAAGCTCGGCTACGGTGTCGGTGACCTCGGCAATAAGGACGAAGTCGAAGCCTATGCGTTGATCGCAAATCAGTTTGAAACCGGCATCGGCGATATCGGCATTCTTGTATCGGGCAGCTACTACGCTCGCGGAATTGCAACCGACAACGTCGAGACCGATTGGGAACAGGTTCCGCAAGACACGCGCCCAGGTGCTGCCGATCGCTTCTGGGCTCGCGAAACCGAACGCAAATTTTACCGCGCAACCCGCCGCAACTATTCGGCAACCGGTCGTCTCGACTGGCGGCCCGATTCTGACAACAGGGTCTTCGTCGAGTCAATTTACACGGCATTTACTGACGCCGAACAGCGCGACAATTATATTTTCGATTTCGACGATCAGCAGACGTCGGCTGCAACCGTTGCCGCTCTTGCAGCGCCATGTCCCGCCACTGCGCCGACGCAGCCGCCAGCGGGTACGACCGGCTATGCCGATGTGTGCCTGAACACGCCGTTCAAAGGCACGGTTTCCGGGATCGACATCAATACCAACCTGCTGATCCGTCGTTTTGTCCAGTCGATTTTCACCAACACGATCGGCGGCGATCACAAGTTCGGCGACGGCTGGTCGGTCAAATGGCGCGGCAATTACTCGCGCTCGCTCGACGACCGGTCGGCGCCGGTCCAATTCAACTTTGACAGTCCCAATTTCGCGAATGCAACACAGCGGCCCACTGTCCGCTATGACTTGACCGATCATAATGCGACGACCGTCGCCCTGTTCAACACGACGCGGACGGGAACGCAGTTGGCTGCGGGGCCAGCGGTCGCCAATATTCAGAGCTTTGCCCTGCCGTTGACGCGCGTTCGTAGTACGACAGCAAACGACACGACCGAGGCGTATACCGGGCGTCTCGAAATCGGAAAGGCGGCGGAAATCTTCGGTGGCGACGCCAGCATCCGTGTCGGCTTCCAATTCGATGAGCGTACCAAGGAATCGATCGAGGCTTCAATCGACCGTTCGAGCAGTGCCGACCTTGCTGCTGCAAATGCCGCAGGAATCCCGAACACGATCCTGCCGTACGTCACGGCTGGCTCTTATATCGGCAAAATCGCACCGGGTTATGATTTTCAATATTTCGACGTGGGTAACCTATTTGCGCAGGGGAACATATTGAACGGCCTGTTTGCCAAGGCCCCTGTCACAAACAACTTCTACAAGGTGACCGAGCGAGTCCTGACCGGTTATGCGATCTTCCAGTCCAAGTTCGACTGGGGCAGCGTCATCGGCGGCGTCCGTTACGAAAATGTGCGGAATGTGGGCAATGCTTTCAGCTCGGTTACAACGGTCACGAATCCGACGACGACGCCGCCAACGACGGTAACAGCGAACATTCCGATATCGTCGGAAACATCGCGCTCCTTGTTTTTTCCGAGTTTGCATTTGAACGTCAATCTCGACGATACGAAAAAGCTGCGCTTTGGTCTGACAAGTGGTGCGGCGCGGCCAGATTATGACCAATTGCGTCCCAACCTAACTGTCAACGATGCAAATCTGTCGATTTCGGGCGGCAATCCAGCAGCAAAGCCAGAGCGTGCCTATGGCGTGGACGCGTATTTCGAATGGTATGTTCGTCCGCAGGGACTGTTGTCGGTCGGTGTATTCTACAAGCGCGTCGAGGACGTGTTGTTCAATACGCGCCGGACGTTCGGCTCGGACGCACTTAATTTCGGCGGTGTCGATCGGTCGCAATATTCATTCGGGGGCTTGGTTAATGGCGGCAGCGGGTATCTGTACGGTGCGGAAGCGGCGGTGCAACTTCAACTCGAACCGTACACATCGGATTTGGGATTGCCCGAATGGATGGGCGGTTTCGGCATTTCGGCGAACGCAACGTTGAACCGCAGCAGAGTCGACAAGCCCGCCGTATTCAACGCAGCAGGCGCGATTATTCGGCCCCTCCGTCAGACAAAGCTGCCGGGCACCTCGGATACCGTCTACAATGTGGGCGTCTATTACGAAAAATATGGTGTGTCGCTCCGCGCGCAATATCAGCGTCGTTCCGACTGGCTCGACTCTGTTGCCGATACGCTTGTGGATGGCGGCGATGCCTATTGGCTGGCCGATGACGAATTGGACGTGTCTGCGCGTGTCGAAATACGACCAGGCGTTGAAATTTACGCGGATGCCTCAAACTTGCTGAACGGTCCTGGCACGCGCTACGTCAGCGACCGGCGATACACCATCGAACTGGAAAAATTCGGTCGACGCTTTACCGGTGGTGTGCGGCTGACGTTCTGATGCGCTATCTGCTGATGCCGATATTGCTCGGTGGTTGCGCAACAGCACAGCCACCGAGCGCAGTTACCACGGCTGAGGTCCGCGCCGTCGGTGAGACGACGGCCGTTCAGAGCATCGACGATGCCGCAGACGATCCGGCAATCTGGCATAATTCGCGTGACCGCGCGGCCAGCCTGATCGTGGCAACAGACAAGAAAGCAGGCCTCAATGTTTACGGCATCGACGGCAAGCTGCGATCGAATTTTCCCGCCGGACGCGTGAACAACGTTGATCTGCGCGTCGTTGGCAACCGGATTGTCGTTGCTGCCAGTGATCGCAACGACGTGGCCAATGCAAAGCTCGCATTGTTCGCGCTTGATCCGGTCACAGCAACGTTGCGCAGACTTGCAAGTGTCGATGCCGGTCCCGGCGAAGCTTATGGCCTGTGCCTATACCAGCCAAGCCGCGGACGCTTGTCGGCATTTGTCGTCATGAAAGCCGGCCGCATCGTGCAACTCGAAATCGCACCTGATGCAACGGCGGCCACAATCGTTCGGTCAATGGTGCTGAAGACCCAATCCGAAGGCTGTGTCGTCGACGATCGCACCGGACAGCTTTATGTTGGCGAGGAGGGCGTAGGCATCTGGCGCTTTGGCGCGAAAGCAAGCGATCCGATCGAGGCGATGCCGGTTGCGCTGGTCGATGGGAAGCGCCTCGTTGCCGATGTCGAAGGGCTCGCCATTGCACCGCAGGGACAGCGTGGTGGATATCTGATTGCGTCGAGCCAGGGTGACAATGCGTATGTATTATGGCGCCTGCCGTCGCTGAAATATGTCGGGCGGTTCCGCGTCTCTGCGGGAACGTTCGGGGCCACGTCGGAGACCGATGGGATCGAGGTGAGCACAAGGTCGGTCCCCGGTTATCCCGGTGGTATGTTCATCGCTCAGGACGGCGATAACAGTCCCGCTGCGCAAAACTTCAAGCTCGTGCGCTGGCAGGACGTTGAACGCGCAGTCGAAGGACGCCGCTGAAACTTGAAAATATTGCGATTGCGCCTTCAGGCTTTCCGACGTCGGACTTCTATAAATTGATTTCGACCGGACTGACCCGAAAACCGCAGCCTGCTGTCACGCTTCGTGATCCGGCTTACCTTGGACAACGGCTTACAAATATAGTCTGATCGGGGAGAACGAATTTCGCTCGTCGAGTTGCTAACGACTCTGGAGCTTCGCGGCTTCATCAGCACAAGAATATTTTAGGTCAGGCTCGCGACAAAAGTCAGGCCACTGTTCGCGGTTCGTCCATTGACGGACAAGTCCGAGATCAGCCATTTTGCGAAAAAATTCCGGTTCTGTCCGAAGCCCTGCCGCATCGGGCCAGAACAGGAGGGACCATTGCTGATGCGCATCTTTTTTGGGCGCACGTGCAAGCCACTGAAGGGCAGCCGCCCGATCGCCTGCTCGCTCATGAAGCCGCGCCAGCAAATATGCTTCATAGGGCTCGTCGCGAAACCGTTTCGTGCTGTTGCGGATAATTTCGAGGTCGAGTTTGCGCTGCGCAATACCCGCGCCAAAAATGCGCGCGCCGGTCTCCATTACTTTTAAGTGCTCCGGCCATAGTCGATCGTTTTCATCTTGTAGCAGTCGCGCCCTTTCGATCTGGCCAGCGGCGGCTAGCCGACGAACAGCGACGTCACGCGCAAAGAGAAAGCTGGGATTGTTCAGATAGGCGCCGATCGCCGGCGCAACGCTGGCCTCGACATAGCCAAGATTGAACAGGATGACGCTACGTTGAGTAAGCAGCCATGGATGATCGGGGTGCTTTTGAAGCGCGGCCTCAGTCAGTGACAGCGCCGCCGGCGCCGTGCCCGCAACCTCCGTCGCCGCCGTCAATGCCATCCATGTCAAAGGACTGTTCGGCGCAATCTGCCTTGCCCGTTCGGCGTTTGCGCGTGCCTTAGCCTGCAAGGTCGGATCGTCTAACTCGCTAATTAAATTCCCCTCAGTGACCGCAAGCAATGCCCACCCGATCGCAAGATCGGGCCTCTCGACCGTTAACCGCCGTGCGCGCATACGGGCCGAAATCATGTTGCTGTCTTCGAAATCCTGGCAGACAGTTATGACTTGCGTTAAATCGACCGAGCGCACTTTGGCCTGTTCGCCGTCCAATCCCCCAAAGCTGCACCTTAGCAGACTCACGATATTTGCCGCTACACGGTCGCGCAGCATGGAGAGCGCTGGTTCCGATTGCTCGTAACGTCTTGACCAAATGACCTCGCCGCTGTTGCCTGCGACCAAACGCACTCGCGCAACCACTTTGTTTTGCGTGCGCTCAATTTCGGTACGCACTGTGTATTGAGTATTGGGGTTACCAGGTTCTCGTTCGAAAACGGCGAGGTCGGCGCTGGCATTGGCAAATCGCGCGAGGTCGGACGTGAGAGCTCGGGCGAACTCGCGTGTTTCACGACTGGCCGACGATGAGGCGACGGTCGCGATGCTGACGGGGGCTTTTGCAGCTGCAGCAGGCGAGCGTCCCACTGACCACCAAATGGCGAGCACAGCGCCAATGAACAGTGTGAGGTAGCCGATCCAAAGGATGTCAAAGCGTCCTGCAATTTTTGCCGACGCGCTGGCCGAATCTGCGCTGTCATATGAGTCGATCAGCGGCAACCGCGACTCGCCATTCGGCCCGTCACCGGCAAGCCATGCCTCGAGTTCAGACCGGAACGCGTAAACCGTGCCGGTCTGGCCGCCAGGCACGCGATGCACTGGTAGACCGCGTTCGCGCGCCCAACGACTCGCCGTCGTGCGTTCGCGACCCAGAAAGTTGGCAATCGCCTTCCACCCGTCAAAGCGCTGGTCCTGGTGCATCGCTGCCCTCCGCCAAACTACGTATTACTGCAATTTGCAGCAATTTGCACCACGACTCGAAAGGCTTTTTGAAGGACCTTGGCGTTGCGACGGAAAAGCCGTTCGCAACGGACAAGGATCACGACATGCAAGCTTTGCAACGATCGACCAAACGCCCCGTGCTAAACTTCGCCGCTGCTTGCTTGCTTGGGACCGCGTCTTTCGCCGCAACGCCCGCAGCAGCCGCGATTACGATCGCGAGCGATCCGATACTGTATTGGAACGATATCGCAATTCGGTTCGCGACCGGTTTCACGCCCGGCGGAGCCCCTGCGCAGGCGCGTGCTTATGCGATGGTCAACATCGCGATGCACGATGCCGTCAACGCAACGCGAGGCAACGCCCATCGGAGCTATCTGACCGGCGTCAGCACGCCGGGCGGGGATAGTCGCGCCGCTGCTGCACAAGCTGCACATGATGTGCTGGTTGCGCTCAACCCAGCAAACAGCGCCCAATATGCCACGTCGCTTTCTGCTAGCCTTGCGTTGATCGGCGATGGGACTGCCAAGACGAACGGCGTCGCGACCGGTCAGGCCTATGCTGCTGCAATCCTTGCCAGGCGAACGGGCGATGGCTCGAGCGTCATTGCGCCTTACACCTCGACGAATTTGCCGGGCGATTATCGGCTTACCCCGGGCGTTGCGGCGGCTGCGTTGCCCAAATGGGGTGACGTCCAGCCATTTGTGCTTTCGTCGGCAACCGAAGTGCCGGTCGGCCCGCCGCCGAGCTTGGGCAGTGCCGAATATGCCGCAGCTTATAACGAGGTGAAGGAAATCGGCTCGTTAGGCAGCCTCACGCGGACGGTGGATCAAACGAACAGCGCGCTGTTTTGGGATGTTTCCAACGGTGGCACGTGGATCAGGGCAGGCCTCGTGGTCGCGGAAGACGAGGGGCTCGATACGCTGGGCTTTGCCGGCGCCTTTGCCACGCTTGCAGTCGGTATTGCGGACGCGTCTATCGCTGTCTTCAAAGCGAAATATGATTACCGCCTCTGGCGTCCGATCACGGCGATCCAGCTTGGCGACACCGACGGCAACGACGCGACGATTGCAGACGCCACGTGGACGTCGCTGTTCGCTGCGCCGGGTCATCCGTCTTATGTGTCCGGGCATGCCGGCATTTCGGGCGTAGCATCGGAGATATTGAAATCTTACTTCGGCGATACCGAGGCATTTTCGTTCAGCATCGGTCCCGACACGCGATCTTTCACGAGCCTTAGCCAAGCCGCGCAGGATGCTGCCGATAGCCGCCTTTGGGGTGGTATCCATTTTCGCTTCGATAATGAGGCCGGACTTGCTCTGGGCCGTCAAGTCGGGACGAACATATTGAAGCGCGGTGTTTTTGCAGCTGTGCCTGAACCATCGAGCTGGGCAATGATGATCCTAGGTTTTGCCTTGGCCGGGTGGAAGCTCCGGTCACGTCCTGCGCGTGAGGCCATACGCATCCGTTCAATGCCGAATTAGGCCGCGGTGAGTTAGCGCTTCACGGTCAGCGGCTTACCGGCAAAGCGGTCGGCCACGCACAGCAGCACTGGATCGTAGCGTACCGATCGGCTGGCGATCAGCGGCACATAGGCGGTGATGGTTTTGGTCGCTGCGTCCCGCACTTGCTTCAAGGGTCAGTGATCGGTGTCAAATAGCGGCAGCGCAGTCGGGCAATGGTCGATGGCCACAAAGTTAGAAACGGTTACGCCGACCAGCCTTATCCCGAGAGCGGGCGGAAAGATCGAGCGCACAAGCGCAAGACTCGTCGCGTGCAGCAATGCCCTGCTGTCGACAGCGCCCGGGAAGCTTTTGCTGCGCGTGATCTGACGGAAGTCGCCGAACTTGATCTTCACGGTAATTGTGCGCCCGAACGACTGCGCCGTCGCGCACCAATCCCAAACGTCATCGGCCATCCGCAGAACGCCGGCTTCGATCCGCTGCGTATCGACAACGTCACTATCGAACGTCGTTTCCGACCCTGAAGACTTTCTCACTTGATCGGGATCAACCGGCCGATCATCGACGCCACGCGCTATTGCATAATACCAGTCTGCCGACCGACCGAAATGGCGATACAGAAAGTCCAGCGATTGGGCCCGCAAGTCCGCGCCCGTGCTGATGCCGAGCTGCTTCATTTTGGCTGCTGTGACCGGCCCGACGCCATGAAAGCGCGCCACAGGCAAGGTGTCGATCCAGTCCAGCGCCGTTTCGGGCAGGACTGCGAACTGACCGTCGGGTTTGCGTTGATCGGAGGCAAGTTTTGCCAAAAACTTGTTGTAGGAAATGCCTGCGGACGCGGTCAGCCCTGTTTCTGCAAAAATGCGCGCCCGAATTCGTTTGGCCGTTTCCCATGCGGTTGGAATGCCGCGCTGATTTTGAGTAACGTCGAGATAAGCTTCATCGAGCGACAACGGCTGGATCAGGGCTGCGAACTCTGCAAATATGGCGCGGATTTGGCGCGAAACGGCGCGATAAACATCGAACCTCGGCGGCGCGAAAATCAGGTCTGGGCATCGCTTCTTCGCTGTAATCGAGGGCATGGCGGAGCGCACACCGAAGACCCTTGCTTCGTAACTTGCGGCCGCAACCACGCCTCGCGCTTCGCCAAACCCGACAGCAACCGGCCTCCCGCGCAATGAAATGTTATCGCGCTGCTCGACCGAAGCATAAAACGCGTCCATGTCGACATGGATAATCTTGCGCATGACAGGTAGGGTCATGGACAGAGCTTAGTCACACCAGAACAAAAATGGAACAAGTATCGACCCGGTGGCGGTCCTTTCCCGAACGGCCAGCGGCTCAAAATCCGATCAACGCGCGGCCGTCGCAGGGGCAAACCGGAATCGCATAAGGGTACTCAAAACTGTTGACTTGGCTGACGTAACTTAGCAGAAATCGCGGGGGAGAGAAAAATGAGCCAACCGGCAAGGGCGCTTCACCGACCAGTGATTGACCGGCAAAGCCTTCACCGGCTCGAGACTCATTTTATCGCACCGGATATTTATCGCCGTGACGATGTGGTGCACCGCCAATCGCAACTCGCCCGTATCGTCTCGACAAATATCGTTCCGCGATTGCTGCGATTGCATACCAAAGTGGTCGCCGACGCGCCCCCGGTGCGCGATTTGATCGAGGCCCTAGCACCCAAAAGCGCTGACATAAGTGGCTTGGCCGACATTGTCTTGGGTAGCGATCTTGAAGCTGCCGCCTTCTACGTCACGACATTGCGCGACAAAGGCCTTTCGCTCGAGTCGCTGTTTGTCGAGCTTCTCGAGCCGACGGCGCGCTTTCTCGGGGAGATGTGGGATCGGGACGAATGCGATTTCATCGACGTGACACTGGGCGTCGGCCGCCTCCAGCAGTTGCTTGTGGTATTCAATGATTCTCACGCCGTTCCGGGGCTCGACAGCCACCGCCAGGTCCTTATGGCAATGACACCGGGCAATCAGCATTCTTTCGGCGTGAAAATGGTCGAAAAATTTTTGCTCGCCGCAGCGTGGCAAGTGGATACCGATCTATCGGGTAAAGGCGAAGACATCGTTGCCCGCGTGAAAAACAAATGGTTTGCTGTCGCCGGTCTTACTGCAGGGTCGGATGGACAGATCGATAGTCTGACATCGACGATTGCAGCAATTCGGGAACATTCGCGAAATCGTGCCATCGGCATCATGGTTGGCGGCCCGATGTTTACGGCAAATCCTGAACTTGCCGATACAGTCGGGGCCGATGCAACGGCGCGCGATGCACCGACTGCGGTCCTCGTTGCGCAAAAGCTGTTCGATCTGGCGCAGCAGGGCATCCGGGCAGCTGCCTGAACCGATGCGCGCGCTTTGCCGCCGCTGCACCGGCAGCAGCTTTAGCCGGCGGGCACAAGCGGACTTTCGTTTTTCGTCAGTTTGAGAACACTCAGATTATATTAACAGGGAGTTTTTGATGCGATCGATACTCGTCATGGCTCTGCTTGCGACGGCAGCGCCGATCGTCGTTCACGCGCACGACGCGGCCCCCACAGCATTAGCAAGCGGTCCAGTTCCCAAGGAGCAGCTGTTAAAGCCACCTGCTGACGCCGTGCATTATGTCGTGGTTTCGGAGGCTGGAAAGCATGGCGATCAATGGCGCTGGCGCCTTCCCGATGGTCGAACCGCCTACCGCTGGTCGCAGGAACTTCGGGGCTGGATTACCGAAATCGACCAAGTAAACAGTCTTGCGTCGGACGGCAGCATCGCGGCACTGCAAGTGCGCGGTGTAACACTTTCGGGCGACGCGGCCGAAACCTTCCGAGTCGAGAACGGGCGTGCCAGCTGGAAAACTGCGACGGATAGCGGAGACGCACCGGCAGGTGGTTGGTATCTTCCTGCAGGCGGCGTGGGCATTGCCATTGCGGGGCTCGTCGAAAAGCTGGCGGCTGCCGGAGGAAATAGCGTCGATTTGCTTCCGAGTGGCAAAGGGCGAATGACATTTGGCCCAACACAGATCATTCAAGGACCGTCCGGACCCAAAAAAGTCCAGCTTGCCTTCATGCGCGGGATCCTGCCATCGCCAGTCGCGGTATGGCTGGACGAAAATAAGCGCTATTTTGGCGACGTAAGTTTTATTTCGACGTTGCCCGCAGGTTATGAGGGTGCGCTGAAGCAGCTTCGCGATGCGCAGGATGCAGCAACCGCTGGCGAGGTCGAGAGGATTGCGCAGCGCTTTCTTACGCCGGCGGCCAAAGCGCCTGTCTTATTCGATAATGTTGGGCTTTTCGACGCTGACAAGGGTGTCTTTCTCGTCGGCCGTGCTGTCCTTGCACGTGACGGCAAAATCGCTGCTATCGGTGCTGCAGGGTCTATAAAGGCACTACGCGGCACTCGCGTCATCGATGGTCGCGGCAAGACGCTGGTCCCCGGCATCTGGGACAGCCACATGCATATCGGCGACGATTGGGGTGTGCTGTCAAACGTTGCCAACGGCATAACGAGCTTTCGAAGCCCGGGCACGTCGTTCGATCGGGCCATCGATGCGACGAAGCGCCGGGCCGCGCGCACGCTGTTGATGGGCGAACCGTTTATATCGGTCATTATCGACAAGAAGGATCCGCTTGCCGCGCAGGGCGCCGAAGTGGTGAGTAGCGAAGAAGAGGCGATTGCCACCGTTCGCCGGATCAAATCTGCAGGCCTATGGGGCGTCAAATTCTATACATCGATGAATCCTCAGTGGATCGCCCCTGCCGCTGCCGAAGCGCACCGGCTGGGTCTCCATGTTCATGGCCATGTTCCCGCGACGATGAAGCCGAGCGAAGCCGTTGCCGCTGGCTATGACGAACTGACACACCTCAATTTCGTTGTGATGGAATCGATGCCGAAGGACGTCATCGACAAGGCGAACACCCGTCAACGGATGGAGGGTCCGGCGCGCTACTTCAAGGATGTCGATCTCGACGGTCCCCTGATGACCAGCTTCATCGCTGATCTCGCGCGCCGAAAGACAATCGTCGATCCGACGATTGTCATCTTCGAGAGTTTCCTGACGCAGGATGGCGGCAAGCCTCACCCAGCCTATGCGCCGTACATGGGTGTCATATCGCCCGTGCTCGAGCGCTCCGTTTTTACGACCGGCGGCTATCCACTTGTCGAAGGGCTGACACGCGACGATTATCGCAAAAGTTACCGTAAAATGGTCGAACTCGTGGGCAAGTTGCACAAATCCGGCGTGCCGATCCTCGGGGGCACCGATGGCTTCGGCATCGAACTGGTTCGTGAACTCGAAATTTATCAGCAAGCTGGCTTCACGGCGGCGGAGGCGCTGCAGAGTGTAACGATCCTGCCTGCGCGGGTCGTCGGTGCCGATAAACGCACGGGATCGATTGCTGTCGGCAAAGAAGCCGATCTCGTTCTGGTCGATGGCAATCCAGCGACCGAACTGGGTGCGCTTCGGCGCGTTCTGACAGTGGTTAGCGACGGTTATGTGATGGACGGCGATGAACTGCGAAAGGCAGCGGGCTACAGCGGCCGACCCAAGTGATTATGCTCGGCGGCGACTCGACAAGCAGGTTGGCAATTCGCTGTTGCACGGTGGGCAGCATAAGCTTTGGCTGCCACTGACTGTGGTGCCGTTCCCGATCAGGAATCGCGTTGACACGAACATTGCTCTCGCTTATCGGCCTCGTTCCCGCGAGCGGCATGTTGCTGCCCGCGACATTTGCTTTGAAAAAGAGTTATAGCCCATGTTCGCAATCGTGCGCACGGGCGGCAAGCAGTATCGCGTTGCCGCCGGAGACAAGATCGTCGTTGACCGCATGGACGGCGAAGCCGGCTCGCGCGTTGCGCTGGGCGATATTTTGTTCACCAGCGAAGGCTCAGTTGCGGGGCTGACTGTCGCTGCCGAAATCATTGCGCAGGCGAAGGCTGAAAAGGTCATCGTCTTCAAAAAGAAGCGTCGGCACAATTATCGCCGCAAGAACGGCCACCGGCAACAGCACACGATCCTGAAAATCATCAGCGTCGGTGCAGGGGAAGAAAAGAAGGCAGCGCCGAAAAAGGCTGCAGCCCCGGTTGCCGAAACGGCGCCCGACGTTGCAGCGGAAGCGCCCGCCGCAAAGGCACCCGCGAAGAAGGCAGCACCGAAGGCTGCCAAGGCACCGAAGGAGTAACGAACAATGGCACATAAAAAGGCAGGCGGTTCGTCACGCAACGGTCGCGACTCAGCCGGTCGTCGTCTCGGCGTCAAAAAATTCGGCGGTGAAACCGCGCTCGCTGGCAACATCCTTGTCCGTCAACGCGGCACCCGCGTCTGGCCCGGTCGCAATGTTGGCTGTGGCAAGGATCACACTTTGTTTGCGCTCGCCGGCGGCCGCGTCGCCTTCCATGAGGGCAAGCAAGGTCGCAAATATGTATCGGTCGACCCGATTATGATGGCAGCCGAATAACTGGTGGTCCGATTTACGGGTCACCTGATGGGTGACCCGAAGATCTGCTGCGGCAGATTGTAGGGAGTAAGGGTCACCCCCAAGCTCCCTTTTTTGTATCTCCCTGAAACAGTGTCACCAAGCCGTCGCTAACGCGCGGTAGGGGCGGCCACAAGGAGAGAACAAAGTGTTTGCACGCACCGAACGATTGCTTCTGCGGCCCGGCTGGATCGAAGATGCGCCTGCGTTGGACAAAGCACTCGCGCACGGAAATTTTGCGCCAAAGCTGGTATCTGCACCCTGGCCGTACGCCATCGACGATGTGATCGGCTATCTCGGCCGTGATCGCAAAGTCGACGAGGCCGATTTGCTGATTTTTCAGCGAACGATGACGGCGCCGCGCCTCATTGGGGGGATCAGCCTTGCGACGCGCGACAGTGATCTTGAGCTCGGCTATTGGATCGTGCCTTCGCACTGGGGTTTGGGATTTGCTACTGAAGCAGGTCAAGCCGTGATTGCGATGGCACGCGACACGTTGCGGATCGACCAGCTGATTTCAAAACATGCAATCGACAATCCAGCGGCGGGACGCGTGCTGGATAAACTTGGCTTTACAGCCGTGCGTCGGGATGCCCGCCCGATTGCCCTGCACGATGTAACGCCAACCGTGACGATGGCGATCGATTTGCATCCGATGGCCTTAGCGGCCTGACTTGGGTCGGGCGAAAACACCGATTTCGCCGTAGATATCACTTGTCGTGTCGATCCGGGCAAAGCCGTTTTTTTCCGCAACGCGGCGTGATGCTCTGTTACCTGGTGAGATGATGCATCGGATTTCGGGCGCTTCAATTGCTTGATCGGCCCATCGGAAAGCCGCGGCCAGAAATTCGCTGGCAATTCCCTTGCCCCAGGCGTCTTGGGCAAAAGCCCAGCCCGCTTCCGGATATCCCTCGAGCTGAGTGATGCCGCGTTCGAACCGGGCAAAGCCGCCCATGCCGATCATCCGGTCGGATGCGCGTTCGATCACGCCCCAATAGCCGTAGCCAAGCAGCGGCCACAGTCCCGCTCCCTGGCAGTATCGCCGCCACGCCTCCATTCGGTCCTGCGGCTGGCCACTCCCGAGCCATTCGACAACGCGCGCGTCGGACATATTGGCAAAATGCTGCTCGAACCGGTCGGCCATGAGCGGCGAGATGATCAGGCGATCTGTTGCGAGAGTCGGTGCTTCCATCCGATCATCCCGCCCTGTGATGCCGGGCCTTGTCAAGCTGTGCGGTCCAGTGCGATGGGCGATCGAGGCAGCACCATGCCATTTTCGCAGAAAACCAGAAGCCATGCCTCCTAAGCGTCAACGCCTGTCTCCCGATGAAAGCCGCGCTGCGGCGCTGTCCGCAGCCTATGACATTCTGCTTGCCGATGGTCCGCAAGCCGTGACGCTAAAGGCCGTGGCTGCGAGAATCGGCCGGACGCATGCAAATCTCCTCCATCATTTCGGCAGCGCGCTCGATCTTCAGAAGGCGCTGGCCGCCATGCTCGCAGAGCGCGTCTGCGCAAGCATTGCCGATACGGTCGTGAAGGCGCGCCGCGGCGAGGCCGATCCGCGGACCATCGTCGAGCTGACATTTGCGGCCTTCGACAAGCAAGGGGCGGGTGCCCTTGCCACATGGATGATTATTTCGGGGAACCGGGATGGTCTCGATCCGATCCTGAACGCGCTGCACAAAATCGTCGACGATTTGTCTGACGAAAGTGATGCAGCGCTCGTTGCCGAGCATACGTTGATGCTCGTTTTCATGGCGCTGGGCGATGCGCTGCTCGGCAAACCGATGGCCGAAGCGCTCGGTTTGCCGATGACTGCGGCGCGAGACATAGCGCTGCGGCAACTGATCGCCGCGCCCGGCCTGCAACTGAGCATGCCGCAGAGCGATGAGACAAAGCGCGCATAACACGCTAAGGGCGCGCGATGCATTTCCTCGATCAAGCCAAAATCTATATCGCGTCGGGCGCGGGCGGGCCGGGCGCCGTCGCGTTTCGGCGCGAAAAATTCGTCGAATATGGCGGTCCGGACGGCGGCAACGGGGGCAAAGGCGGTGATATCATCTTCGAAGCGGTGCCCGGGCTGAACACGCTGATCGATTTTCGCTATACGCAGCATTTCCGTGCGCCGCGCGGCAAGGGCGGCGCGGGGTCGAACCGGACGGGGGCGGGCGGCGACGATCTGGTCATCCGTGTTCCCGTCGGCACGCAGATTCTGAGCGAGGACAAGGAACATGTTCTTGCCGATTTCACCAAACAGGGCGAACGGCGCGTTTATCTGCGCGGTGGCGATGGTGGGCGTGGCAATGCGACGTATAAGACATCAACCAACCGTGCCCCGCGTCAGCACGGTGTTGGCTGGCCCGGTGAAGAGGCCTGGGTCTGGCTGCGCCTGAAACTGCTGGCCGATGCCGGGCTGCTGGGGCTCCCCAATGCCGGCAAATCCACTTTCATCAATGCGGTCACCAATGCGCGCGCCAAAGTCGGGGCCTATCCGTTTACGACAGTGCGGCCGCAGTTGGGCGTGGTAACGCATCGTGAGCGCGAGTTCGTGCTTGCCGACATCCCCGGTCTGATCGAAGGGGCAGCCGACGGGGCTGGGATCGGCGACCGCTTTTTGGGGCATATCGAGCGGTGCCGGGTGCTGCTTCATCTGGTCGATGCAACCGGCGACGACCCGGTTGGTGCTTATCGGACAGTGCGCAACGAGCTCGATATTTACGGCGCGGGGCTGATCGACAAAACCGAAGTCATCGGGCTCAACAAGATCGATGCGCTCGATCCTGCCGACGTGAAGAAACTGATGACCAAGCTCAAGCGCGCCTCGAAGGCCGAGATCATGCCGCTTTCGGGAGCGGCTGGCACGGGTATCGATGCCGTGCTCGACCGGTTGTCGGACGCGATTCCGGCTTCGATCGCTGTGCCGCAAAATGCCTCGGACGATCAGTCTTGGTCGCCGCTGTAAGCAGTCGCCTGATCGTCAAGGTCGGGTCGTCGCTACTGGTCGATCAGGATGGGAGCGTCAGGCGCAACTGGCTTGCCGAACTCGTGAGCGAAATTGCCGCGCGGGTTGCGGGGGGACAACAAGTGGCGATCGTCTCGTCTGGCGCAATTGCGCTCGGCGCACAGCGATTGGGCATGGCAAAGGGCGGGCGTTCGAGTTTGGAAGATGCGCAAGCCGCGGCCGCTGTCGGGCAGATTGCGCTGGCAGGCGTCTGGACCGAACTTCTTGCCGCGCACGGCCTGACAGCGGCGCAGATGCTCGTAACGCTCGACGATCTCGAAGACCGGCGACGTTATCTGAATGCATCGGCTACGCTCGATCGCTTGCTCTCGCTGGGGGCCGTGCCGGTGATCAACGAAAACGATTCAGTGGCGACCGAGGAAATCCGATTCGGCGACAATGATCGGCTGGCTGCGCGGATTGCGCAAGCGGCAGGCGCGCAGTCGGTCATTCTACTGTCGGACGTGGACGGCTTGTTTACAGCCGATCCGCGCCGCGATCCCGATGCCAAGCCCATTTCGATTGTCGAGCGCATCGACGACCGGATTGTTGCAATGGCAACTGCCGCAAGCTCATCGGGCCTTGGGTCAGGAGGCATGGCGTCGAAAGTCGAAGCCGCGCGCATTGCGACCGGAAGCGGCGTCGACCTGGTCATCGTGTCGGGCCATGAGCCCCACCCGCTGGCCCGCGTGGAAAATGGGGCAGGAACCCGATTCATTGCGGACAAGCGCGCGCGGTCGCGCAAGGCGTGGCTTTCGGGACGGCTGACAGTGAAGGGCACCATCGAAGTGGATGCGGGTGCGGCCAGAGCACTGGCAAGTGGTGCAAGCTTGCTGGCTGCCGGTGCCTGCGCGGTGTCGGGCAGCTTCAGCCGGGGCGAGGTGGTCGATATCATCGGGCCATCGCGCACCGCGATCGCGCGCGGGCTGAGCGAATATGGATCACCCGATGCAGCGGCGATCATTGGCCTCAAGAGCGATGCCCAAGCCGCCGCGCTTGGCTATGCGCCCCGGTCTGCATTGGTTCACCGCGATCATATGGTCTTGCTGTGATCGTCGCACTGACCGGGGGCACGGGATTTCTCGGCGGGCATGTCCTTGAAAGACTAGTTGCCGCCGGACATGCGGTTCGGGCACTAACGCGCAAGCCACAAAGTCCACGTGATGGGATCGTCTGGATTGCAGGCGACCTCGACAATCTGAGTGACCTTTGTGCGGGCGCTGAGGTCGTCATCCACGTCGCTGGCGTGGTGAATGCCGACGCGCAGATGTTCGACAAAGGCAACCGGCAGGGTACTGAGGCAATGCTTGCGGCAGCGCAGGCAGCAGGTGTCCGCCGCTTCGTCCATATTTCCTCCTTGTCAGCGCGCGAACCGCAATTGTCGAATTACGGCGCATCGAAACGGGCGGCAGAGGATGCCGTGGCTGCGTCGGCGCTCGATTGGTCGATCGTCCGCCCGCCTGCAATCTACGGGCCCGGCGATACGGACAATCTCGAGCTGTTTCGCTTTGCCAAGCGCGGGATCATGCCGCTGCCGCCGAAGGGGCGACTATCGGCGATTCATGCCGATGATCTGGCGCGGCTGGTCGTCGCGATGGCGCAAGCCTCGGCACCTTCGGCTTTTTACGAAGCCGACGATGGTCAACCCGAGGGCTGGAGTCACCAGGAATATGCCTGCATGATTGGGGCTGCCGTCGGGCGCAAACCGCTGACGCTGGCCCTTCCCAAGGCGGCACTGAACCTGGGCGCGGCGCTCGACGGATTGTTTCGAAGGAGACGGGCAAAGCTCACGCGTGACCGCGTATCCTACATGACACATCCAGACTGGGTCATCGATCCGGCGAAGCGCCCGCCGCGCTCGTTGTGGACGCCGCAAATCGCGACACCGGAGGGGCTGAAATCGACCGCGGACTGGTATCGTGCCAAGGGTTGGCTTTAATTGCTGCACTACTTTATGGACGTTATATGACCAGCCGGACCGAGACTTACGACGCCATCATGGCGCAGATCGAACCCTTCAACAAAAAGGGCGTTGCCGTAACGGAGGCAACCACGTTCATGGGCGATCTTGAATGGGACTCGCTGACCGTGATGGATTTCGTCGCTGCGATCGAGGATGAATTCGACGTGATGATCACGATGAACATGCAGGCGGATATCGAAACGGTCGAGCAGCTTGTCGACGCCGTCATGAAGTTAAAAGGATAAGCCATGAGCGAAGCCGATCAGCATTTTCCGGTTGCCAAGGGTGATCTCTTTTCGAAATTCGACGCGCTCATCGAACAGCGCGAGGGATTGCTCGCCACCGGCGTGCGCGACCCGTTTTCGCTGGTGATGGAGCAAGTGCTGTCGCCGACGCGCGCGATCGTGAACGGCAAGGAAACGATCCTGCTCGGCACGTATAATTATATGGGCATGACGTTCGATCCCGACGTCATCGCCGCGGGCAAGAAGGCGCTCGATGAGTTCGGCTCGGGCACCACCGGCAGCCGCGTCCTCAACGGCACCTATCAAGGCCACCGCGAATGCGAGGAAGCGCTGCGCGATTTCTACGCAATGGACCATGCGATGGTCTTTTCAACCGGTTACCAGGCCAATCTCGGGATCATTTCGACCATTGCCGGCAAGGAGGATTACGTCGTCCTCGACATCGACAGTCATGCCTCGATCTACGATGGCTGCGCGCTCGGCAACGCGCAGATCGTGCCGTTCCGCCACAATGACATCGAAGCGATGGAAAAGCGCTTGAAGCGCATCCCCGAGGGCGCCGGCAAACTGGTCGTATTGGAAGGCGTCTATTCGATGCTCGGCGACGTCGCGCCACTGCGCGAGATGGTCGCGGTG
>JANODH010000379.1:0-16448 GCA_031412595.1 Sphingomonas sp.
ACATCGTCCATCTGTTCGAACGCGACTGCTCGCTCCAGCGCCGCCACCAGAAAGTGATCGAGGAAGCCCCCGCGCCGGGCATGGACGAAGCAACGCGCGAGCAACTCTGCGCGGCGGCGGTCAAGGCGGCGAAGGCGGTCGATTATGTCGGCGCAGGCACGATCGAGTTCATCGCCGACGCGTCGGAAGGCCTGCGCGCCGACCGCATCTGGTTCATGGAAATGAACACGCGGTTGCAGGTCGAACACCCCGTGACCGAGGAAATCACCGGCGTCGATCTTGTCGAATGGCAGCTGCGCGTCGCTAGTGGGGAGAAGCTGCCGAAGAGGCAGGACGAGCTTTCAATCAATGGGCACGCTATTGAGGCCCGGCTTTATGCGGAGGACCCTGCGAACAACTTTCTACCAAGCATTGGCCGCTTGGAACATTTCCGACTCCCGCGCGAGATACCGGAGTTGGAGTACGTTGCTCCCGCGACTGGAAGCCTAGAACGTTTCGTTTACGATGGGCAGCTCAGGATTGAGACAGGCTTCATGGAAGGCGACGTGGTGTCGCCGTTTTATGACCCGATGATCGCTAAGCTAATTTGCCACTGCTAGGACCGGCTTCAAGCAGCAATTGGGATTACCGCGTTCACGTCGCGCATCGAGTGTTGGCCGGTCAGGACCAATGCTTCGATGCTTCACGCGCTACTCGTTAACCCAGACTTTCATCGCGCTCTCCTGACCACGAGCTTTATCACCGACCATGAAGCCGACGTCGTATTCGACGAGGGGCCGCTTGACCGGGAGCTCACACAAGTCGCCAGGCTTTTCGTATCGGACGAAATTCCGTCTGGTTTGATCGGATTTAGGCTCAACAAGCTGCGCCGTCGGACAGCTCGAATTTCGAATGGCTTGCGAGAATATGAAGCTGATTTGGGCCTATCGTTATCGCGTGATTTTGAGAATTCTTTCTGGGTCGAACGCACGGACAACTATGTGTTTTCATCGGGGGGTGGTTCGACTCAACGGTTCGAAGTCGCGGCTTCGAGGGGGTCCGGTCGCCATCAAGCCTCCTCCGGCACTATCCTCTCCCCCATGCCCGGCCGGATCATCGCGGTCGATGTCGCGGCAGGTGACCCCGTGACCAAGGGCCAGAAGCTCCTCACATTGGAAGCGATGAAGATGGAGCACAGCCTGACGGCGCCGTTCGACGGGGTGGTGGCGGAACTCAACGCGCAGACCGGTGCTCAGGTGCAGGTCGACGCTTTGCTTGCGCGGATCGAAGCCGCCTGACGAGTCAACGGCTGCGCCACTGCGACCTTTTATGTTACGCATAAGAAACATTATTGCTCGACGCGTGTTTCCTCCATCTAGCATAAATTCAGGAGAGTAACATGAAGCGGCACTTCTCGCTTGCAGCAGCGACGGCACTCACGTTGGTGGCCACGCCCGTTTTCGCGCAGTCGTCGACCACCCAGTCAACGCAAGGCAGCCGCCTCGGCGATATTTTCGGGGCGCTGTTCGGTGATCGCTTCGGGGGGACGACGACAATCGATTCGCAGTGGGCCGCAGGGCAAATGCCACTGACGCGTCAGCAAGCGCAGTTCCAGACACGCATCGATGCCGAAGTCCGTTCGGGTCGCCTCGATCAGAATACGGCAGCGCGGCTGCGTTCGGATTATGCCGATCTGGTGCAGCTCGAAAACGACTATGGCTCGGATCGCCGCTTCACACTTGAAGAACGCAGAGACCTTGCTGAGCGTTATCGCGCGCTCACCGACACGCTTTCGGCCGGCAGCTACGCCGATAATGGCACGACGACGACCACAGTTGTGGCCGATGGCCGCGCTGACTTCATGCAGCGTGTCGATGCCGCCGTGTCGGCCCGCCGGATCAGCCGGGGGCAGGGGACACGTTTGAAGAACGATTATGTCGCTTTGATCCAGCTCGAAACAAGCTACTTCCGTGATCGGTCCATCAGCGCGAGCGAGCGTGACGATCTCGAAGCGCGCCTCGATGCACTCGACGTGCGGCTGGGAGACGTCGGCTTCGGCGGCGCAGCCACCACGCCACGATCCCGCCTCGATGCGATCGCGCGCGCGCTGCCGTCGAGTGGATTGTCATTTGCGGCGCAGACACAGCTTCGCATCGAACATGGTGATCTGATGCGGCTGGAAATGGCGTATGCACGGTTGAACGCGACTGCGGACGATCGCGCTTATCTCGATCGCCGTCTTACCGATCTCGAAGTTCGCGCGCGCATCCGTCGCTAAAACGACAAAGCGTCCGTCGGTTTCCCGGCGGACGCTTTGAATGACTACCGGGGTCGCGCCTAGAAACGGTAGCCAATCGACAATTGCAGGATGGGATAGACTTTGTAGTTGTCGATATCCTCGTTGACGCTGACGCGCTCGGCTTCGAGGTCTGCCGCGAGCGTCGCGCAGGTTGGCGGAGCGGACGCCCCGGCGCAGGTACCGGTGAATGTGAGTGGCTTGATCTTGACCGAACCCTGGAAAAGCGCACCGGCTTCGATGCCGAAGACCAGCCCTTTGGACAGCCCACCACCATAGCCGATCGTCAGTGAGGGTGCGACGTTGTTGATGTCGGTTTCCGCGGTCAACGTGCCGATTTCGGCAGCGGAATAAATCGTGCCGTCGATGTCGTAGCTCGCCCCGGCATTCGGTTCGGCAATACCGCGAACCTTGTTGCCATTGACGCGCAGACCGCCCGAAACACGAAAACCGCCGCCGAATGGATACAGGTCGATCATCGCGCCGCCCGACGCCAGTTTAAGCTTAGCGTCGAAATTGATGTCATCCGATTCGATGTCGCGGCTTATCGACAGGAATGTCAGATTGCCGCGGATGCCGATATTTTCGGAAAAGCGATAGCTGACTTCCGGCCCAACGCCGAGGCTACCGGCAGTGACGCCAACTTTGAAGCGCGCATCGTCGCTGTCTTGAGCTTGTGCGGTTGCGACACTCGCCAGACAGATTGAAGCACAAATGAAACTCCGAAACATGCGCATTCCCCC
Source organism: Sphingomonas sp. (assembly GCA_031412595.1). Taxonomy (GTDB): domain Bacteria; phylum Pseudomonadota; class Alphaproteobacteria; order Sphingomonadales; family Sphingomonadaceae; genus Sphingomonas_O. Next base: position 3,019 of record JANODH010000379.1, read on the forward strand.
GATATTCGACTGTCCGCCGTCTACGGTAGTGAACCAGGCTTGCCTTCCACCCAATGGGCTAGGCCGATTGGGGGACTAAATGGCGATCTGTGCTTGCGATGCCGCAATGGACGCGATAGCACAGCGCCGGGGGTAGCGTGTTGTGCGTGGCGAGTATTAATGGGGCATTTTAACGGGTTACACGCTGGATCGCGGGATCGGCACGCGACACCTTTGCGGCCAAGTCGTCGATGACTGCCATTACGGTAGATACCGCGCGAAGCCTTTGGCTGCGAGCGCGACCTTCCATCGTCGGTATGCTCGTCATGGCGTCGGTGCTGCTGTATGTGCAGCATTCGTTTTCGACGCTTGTTGTGCCTCATGTGCTCAATTCATGGCTGGTCGGCATGTGGGCGTGCGTCATGCTTTTTTCTGGCAGTGTCATTGCATTGTTAGTGCCCCGCCTGCGGGCAGGCTTGCCCCCTGTGTTCTTCGTTCGCGCTGGACAAGTTGTGGCACTGGGCCTTTGTTTCGGGATCGTCGTCAGCGTTTGGATATTGATGCCCCCGGCTGACGGACCGCTGCGTATGCTGATGGTTCTGTTGTGTATGTGGTTCATTGCCATGGTCATCATTCTCAATCCCGACACCATGTCGATTTATGGCGCTCTGGCTGTTGTTGCATCGATGGCCAGCTTCGTTGTGATATACGATATGGAGTATCGGTGGGCTTTAGCCGGTTTCCTGATCGGGGAAGGTGCAGCGCTTGTTGCGATCCGGCGACTGATCTGGCGAGCCGCCAACCGTTTCGAAGCAGCGCATCAGATTGCCACAGCCGAACGCGATGCCAAAACACGCTTCATTGCGTCTGCGTCGCATGACCTTCAGCAACCAGTGCAAGCGGCATGGATGTTTGCCGAAAATGCGCTGCAGGCCACAAACGATATTTCGCGTGCCAGAGCGACGGCGGGGATGCGGACGTCGTTCGCTTCGGTTCAGGCCTTGCTCGAAACAATGCTCGATCATTTGCGCCTTGAAGCAGGCGCAATTGTCGTTCGATCGGAAAGCGTTGCGCTCAACGAGCTTGTGCACGAAGTCGTCGGCGAGAACCTTGGCGCTGCCGAAGCTGCTGGGCTGCAATGCAGGATTGCTCATTCATCACTTGAAGTTCGGGCCGACCGTGCCCTGCTGAAGCGGGCGCTGGCCAATCTCCTTGTCAACGCGATCCGGCATTCGGATGCAAGCAAACTTGTGATCGGCGCGCGGCTGTCTGGTCCCGACGTGACGTTATGGGTCATCGATAACGGACGGGGGATCGCGGTGGACGAACAAGCGCGACTTTTCGACGATTATACGCGCGGCACCGAGCAAGACGGAACGAAACAGAGCGGCTTTGGCATCGGCCTTGCCTCTGTCCGCCGGATCGCGGTGCTGCTGGATGGCAGTGCTTTCATTGATCCGCGGTGGAAGAAAGGCGCTGCATTTGCCGTGCGATTGCCGCGATCTGACGAAACGGTTGCCCGATGCAAAGCTGCCTGATTGCGGATGATCATGCATTATTACGCAGTGCCGTTGCCGGCCTGATTGCTAACCGCTGGCCCAACGCTCGAATCGAAGAATCGGTGGATTTTCCCTCGACGTGGAAGGCTGCCGAAAGACTGAAGGCGCCGGCGCTGATTGTCGTGGATCTCGACATGCCGGGCGCCAAACCGCGCGCGGGCATTGCGGGTGTTCAGGCCGCAGCTCCGGATGCGCATGTCATCATTTTGACCGGCTTGTCCGACGACCGGCTTCTCCGTGATCTGCTGGCGAGTGGCGTTGTCGGCTTTGCCCATAAAAATTCGAGTCCCGAGGTCCTCTTAGCGGCTTTTGAATTGGTGATGGCAGGCGGGCGGTATCTTCCGCCACGCGTGGCCCAGTTGCTGCAGAACGACGATCCGATCAGCAACGCCTTGTCGCCCCGGCAAAGAGAAGTTCTCAGCCTGCTTGCCAAAGGCCACTCCAACAAGGAAATTGCCATCGCGCTCGATGTGTCTCCGGCAACGGTCAAAACGCATGTTGCTCAGTTGCTGAACGCGATCGGCGCGACGAACCGGACTGATGCAGCCGCGCGCGCCCGAGCCGCTGGCATCGATTGACCCGTTGATCGTCCCGATTGCTACTTGCGCCGCAAATCGACTGCCAAGTGGCGATGCCCGGTGGACTGATGATGCAGTGCGAGACGATTGCGCTGCTGGTCATATCTGGACAGGTCCTCGCAATCGATCGTCGTAATCTGCCAGTGCGGCGGGATGAAAATTTCCGTCGGTGCAGCGATCGACAGGTCGGCATCGATGACGCAGCGGAACCTATCATCGCTCCAAGATTGCAAGACGATTGTGCCCTGTGCAGCGCACACGAACGGGCGGCAAAAGCCATCGAGTGCGCGTGCGCCCGCATTCGGATCAGTGAGATCGTCAACCTGATCGCGTGACCAGATCGACAAATCTTCCTGATTCCAGCCATCGCCGATCATGGGGTTGTTGGCGTTCGACGCCGTGTAGTTCCATTGTGTCGAGGACAAGAGCAATGCATCGATGGCGTCGTACATTGCGGATAACGCTGCTTCATGCGCGGCCCACAGGCCGGGACCTCTGTCCCCCGCTGCCCACCGACGATAAGCTTCGCCGTCGTTCAGATCGAACGGGATGCCGAATTCGCCGATCAGTGTCGGCGCGCCATCGCCCATAGCGTTGCCGATGTCGGCAACGCGCTGCAAGCAAGCTGCATAATGTGCGATGACGGCATTATGGCCCTGATGCGTCTGACCGGTCAGCAAGTCGCGTGATTGCCACGGCGTAAAGCGCTTGGTGACCAGCGTCGCGAGATCATACCAGTGGCTCGCATTCACAGTGCGGGACGGGCATTTTGGCAAACCGTGTCCGCCGAAGGGATCTGCTTCGGCAAAGATCAGCCAGTCATCCCGGACCGTGCGAACAGTGCTGGCTACCCGGGCATAAAAGGGTGACATGAAATCGTCGGCAAGATCGACGAGACGGTCGTCGAGCACCGTGAAATGGTCGTCGATGATTGCAACGGGAACACCGCTTGCGTCGACATCCCAGATGCCGGCCTCCCGAAATGGATCAGTGACGCCACCACGCCAGATCGCCACGCCCGCGGGATTGACGACTCGTTCGCCTCCTTCGAGCAGCGGCAGCGTCCGCGTGTAGCCCGACGCAACAGCCAATGCATCGAGTGGCGACCACGCTGGACCGCGCAGCAAGCCACGCCGTTCGGTCAAGCGCTGCCCGATCCATCCGCTGCCCGGCTCGTTCAGCGTGTCGAAGCCGATCACATGCGGCAGATCGGCAACCCGCTCGGCAACAGCATGCATTGCGCCAAGATAATGGTCTTGAAGGTAAGTGCCGACGTTGCACCCACCGATCAGGTGATTGGGCGCAAATGCCGGTCCCGCAAAGAACAGCGTCCACATGATCGCATTGGCGGGCATGCGGTAATTGCGACCCCAGCTCATTTGGGGATAGCTGTCCTGGCTCCCGCCGCGCGCCGCATCGTAGCGATACGCCATGACGAGCGCCGCATCGCTCGTGTCGAACTTGGTAATATCGAGACCCGCTGCTTCAAATGTCCATCCGGGTGCCCCGTCTCCACCTGACATCCGCGACCAGACGTCCTGATGAAAGTCGACGAATACATGAAAACCGTAATCACCGGCACGTTTCGCGATTGCCGTAAAATAGTCGAGATATTCGTTGTCGTAGTCGCCGGGCCCGCCATGCTCCACCGCTTCCCACGTCGTCAGCAGCCGTAAGCAGTTAAACCCCCAATGCCGCAGCCGCGCAAAATGGGTGTCTGCCTCGGCAAGCGGGAACGGGCGCCCGACGAACGAAACGGTTCTATGATCGGCAAAGTCGGTGCGATGATAACTGTGCCCGTCTGGCACTGTCGGCATTTTGCAATCACCGCCCAGATTGACGCCGCGCAGGATAATATGGCGTCCCTGCTGATCACGGAAGCGCGTTCGCTCAGTTGTAATGGTCGAAATCATGCGTCAGCGATCGCTGTCATCTGCCTGTTCGGTGCGGCTTTGTTCGGTTCGCGCTGCCTTCGCCTTGCGCCGGGCAAGATCGCGTTTGAACGCGGCCACTTCGGCACGCGTCGCTTTTTGCCAGCCATAATAACCGCGCACCATAAGCTGGCGGCAATGGCCACAGTCGGTCCAAAGACTCGATTGCCCCGCGTCTCCTTTGTGTCGACGCGGTCTATGACCTCTGAAAAAGCACCAAATTCGTTTCAACGTAGTTTCCCGGTGCCAGATCTAACTCTTCGATCAACGAGATTGATCGACGACGGCTTTATGCTTTCGGTTACCGTCATCTTTACCTAAAATTCGCGCCGGATATGCCTAGTCGGGCGGGTACTCGGTTTACTACTAACAAAAATCTATCGCGCAACACAGCTTATCCCGGCCCACATGTCGGTAATTCGGGAATATGCGCTGGGTCCGTCAATCAGCCCTGAGAACCCGCCAGCACTAAACTCGGTTCCGAGTGAAGTTCTGCGCACCGAAACATTTGCATAAGCACCGTCAAGGTCTTCGCGGGTGGAGCCCGGGCCGATGCCGCTTGCTGTCGAATGCTTGCCATCGGCTCGTCGGTCTAGTCCCCAGCCAACAAACCGATTGCCTTGAAATACGACACTCAATCCATCGGGCCAGGTCGCAAATTCAACCGGGCCTGCGCCACAATCCTCATTCGTTGCTTTCTGGGCCGGGCCGCGCAATCCTTCGAGGATCGCCAGCAATTCCGCGCGGGGTCGACCGAAGGGAATCGACCTCGCCGCGGTCGTTATCGGGTTGAACAGCCGCAGGCCTTCTCCCTCGACGGCAATTTTAGGAGATGCACTTTTTGGCGCGGCAGTCTTGGCAGTGTCAGCCGAAACTTTCTCTGCTGCCGGGGGCAATTTCGGCTTTGGTACTGCCGTCGTGTTCGAATTGGTCGGCTTGTCCTGACTGCAAGCCGCTATCGCGAATATTGCAATCACTGCCGTGAGCATCGTCGATTTCGCTATTAAGCTCATGTCCATTTCTTCATCAGAATTCCGGAAAAATCGCGCGAACAGAACACCTGACCGTAGTCACTCGCCGACATCAGGCAATCTGGTTCGTGACTCCGGCATAGTCACTGTCTTCCATTGCTTTCCCTGCGCCTTTCGCAACACAAAGCAGGGCATCGGGCGCGACGACAGCCGCAAGCCCGGTTGCTTCGGACAGGACGCAATCGATATCGCCCAAAAGCGCGCCGCCGCCTGTCAACACGATGCCATGATCGACAATATCAGCGGCAAGCTCGGGCGGGGTGTTTTCGAGCGCTGCGCGAACCGCGCCGACGATCTGATTGACTTGTTCTGCGATCGCTTCGGCAATCTCGGCTTGCGTGATTTCAATTTCTGTTGGGCGCCCGGTTACGAGATCGCGGCCGCGAACATGCATTTTTTTGCCCGACCCAGCCGGTTTCCGGGCGATTCCGATCGTATGCTTGACGCGCTCGGCGGTTACTTCGCCGATCATGAGATTATATCGACGGCGGATGGACGAGATGATCGCATCGTCGAGCTTATCGCCGCCGACGCGCACTGAATTGCTGTAAGCCAGTCCCCCGAGGGAAAGCACGGCAACTTCGGTCGTGCCACCGCCGATATCGACGATCAGGCCGCCAATCGGTTCGGTCACTGGCATCCCCGCGCCGATTGCTGCTGCCATTGGTTCGTCGATCAGGAAAATGCGCGAGCCCCCGGCATTGGATGCGGCATCGCGGATCGCGCGCCGTTCCACCGACGTCGAGCCGGACGGCACGCACACAACGATGTCGTGACGTCGCGGAAAGCGTGACGGCCCACCCAATGCCTTGTTGATGAAATGCTTGATCATCTGTTCGGCGACATCGATGTCAGCGATGACACCGTCGCGCAGCGGACGGATCGCTTCGATATTGCCGGGCGTTTTGCCCATCATCAGCTTTGCATCGTTGCCGACGACCTTGACCCGCCGGACCCCGTCGATGGTCTCGAGCGCGACAACCGATGGTTCATTCAAGACGACCCCACGGCTTTTGACATAGACCACGGTGTTTACAGTGCCCAAATCGATCGCAAGATCATGCGACGCGAGTTTCCAAAAGGCAGGCAAATTCATCGAAGGACGGAGCTTTCTAGCGACGCAACTGGACCTGTGCCCGATTGCGCGTCGCCGTTGGCGCGGTCAATCGAGGCTCGCGACGAAGCGGGGCAGTTTTAGGCCCAAGGCTCTGTCCGCGTCCGACATGGACGGTCGTCAGCGCTTAACGGGTCGAGCGATCATCATTTATATGTCTCGCGCCGTTCGCCGAATTGACGGACACGCTTGCGCCAGGCGCGATAGCTGCCCCGCTTCAATTCGCGGCGCATCAGGGCTTTCACGCCGTCCGGGGACAGCCCGTGCAAGGCGCGAATATCGTCGAAGCTGATCGCATCGCTCAACGCCATTTCAATAATTTCGCTGACTTTGGCCGGGTCAAGATTGTCGTTTCCGCGGACTTTATTTCTCCCCCGACGAAATTCGATTGGCGACTAAGTCATCGACCACCGACGGATCGGCAAGTGTGGACGTATCGCCCAGCGTCGAAATATCGCCTTCGGCAATTTTGCGCAGGATCCGGCGCATGATTTTGCCGCTTCGCGTTTTGGGTAGCGACGGCGCAAACTGGATGGAATCGGGCGCTGCGATCGGCCCGATTTCGTTGCGGACCCAGCCGACGAGTTCCTTTGCCAATGCCGCATCCCCCGTCTCGCCAACATTCAGCGTCACATAGGCATAGATGCCTTGCCCCTTGATCTCGTGCGGCATGCCCACCACGGCTGCCTCGGCAACCTTGGCGTGCAGCACAAGCGCACTTTCGACCTCAGCGGTGCCCATCCGGTGGCCCGAGACATTGATGACATCATCGACGCGGCCGGTAATCCAGTAATAGCCGTATTCATCGCGCCGGGCACCGTCGCCGGTAAAATATTTGCCGGGAAACGTCTGGAAATAGGTTTCGAAGAAACGCCGGTGATCGCCCCAAACCGTGCGCATCTGCCCCGGCCAGCTGCGCGCGATGACGAGGCAGCCTTCGGCCGCCCCGTCGATCACGGTGCCGTCATTGTTGACGATCTGCGGCTCGACGCCAGGCAGCGGAAACGTCGCGGAACCCGGCTTCAGCGGCGTGAAGGCGGGCTGGGGCGAAATCATGCCGGCGCCGGTTTCGGTCTGCCACCACATGTCGATGATCGGGCAGCGTCCGCCACCGACGATGTGATGATACCAGCGCCAGGCTTCGGGATTGATGGGTTCGCCGACCGAGCCGAGCAGGCGCAACGAGGCGCGACTGGTCGCAGAGACGAAGCTGTCGCCTTCGCGCATCAGGGCACGCAGCGCCGTCGGGGCGGTAAAGAGAGTCTGGACCTGATGCCGGTCGACCACCTCCCAGATGCGCGACGGCGTTGGCCAGTTGGGCACGCCTTCGAACATCAGCGTCGTGCCGCCGTTCGCGAGCGGGCCGTAAACGATGTAGCTGTGCCCCGTCACCCAGCCAACGTCGGCCGCGCACCAGAAGATTTCGCCGGGCTTGTAATCGAAACACGTCTGATGCGTCATTGCCGCCCACAGCAGATAGCCGCCCGACGTGTGCACGACGCCTTTGGGTTTGCCGGTCGATCCCGACGTGTAGAGGATGAACAGCGGGTCTTCGGCACCCACCGGTTCGGGCGCGCAGTCGGCGGGAACGTCGGCTTCGTGATACCAGATGTCGCGTTCGGGATGCATGGCGACATCGCCACCGGTCGCCTGCACCACAATCACTTTCTTCACGCAGCCCGCAATTGTCGCCGCTTTGTCGACATTGGCTTTCAGCGGCACGCGCTTGCCGCCGCGGCGGCCTTCGTCGGCTGTGACAATGATCGTCGAGTCACAGTCGGTGATGCGGCCGGCAAGCGCGTCAGGCGAAAAACCGCCGAACACGATCGAATGGATTGCCCCGATCCGCGCGCAGGCCAGCATGGCAAAGGCCGCTTCGGGGATCATCGGCATGTAAAGCGTGATGCGGTCGCCTTTTTTCGCGCCCGCCGATTTCAACACATTGGCGAAGCGGCAGACTTCGGCGTGAAGCTGATGGTATGTGAACCGGCGCGGCTCTTCCGAAGGCTCGTCGGGTTCCCAAATGATCGCCGTTTCATGGCCGCGCGTTGCCAGATGCCGGTCGATGCAATTGGCACTGACGTTCAGCACGCCATCGGCAAACCAGCGCACGCCGAACGTTGCTTCGTCGAAACTCGATTCGTCCATTTTCGTCGGGGGTGTCAGCCAATCGAGTCGCTCGACCGCGCGGGCCCAATAATTGTCGGGATCGTCCAGCGACCGGGCATAGTCCGCAGCAGGATCGCCTGCGGCGCGCGCGGCCCAATAGTCGGGAACCGGAACGATCATGTCAGCCATCTGCGCATCCTCTTTATCGACCGAATATGAAACCCACCCAGAATGTTTGCGGCGTGCCCAGATCTTCTATGCCCGATGCCGATATGCCTGAAACAACCTTCTCGTCGAAGAGATTTTCGGCGCGCGCGACGAGGCGAACGCCGTCGACGACCGGAATGCTTATGACACTATCGACAGTGAGGGCTTTTGGCAGTTGCCGCGATTGCAAATCGTCTTCGAACTGCGCGCCTGCATAACGGACGCTTACGGAGGCTTGCGGACCTGATGCGGGAACATACGCCAATGTCGCGCTGCCCTGATGTTCGGGCGTTTGCGCGGGCCGCTTGCCATCGAGCGGCAAGGCCGGACCAGTCGCCCGAACGCGCGCGTCGGTATAGGCATAGGATGCAGTCAGTTTCATATCGCCGATCGGCACCGTTGCCGTTGCCTCGATGCCCTTTACCTCGATCGCATCGACATTCAGGCGCTGGCGAAAAACACCGCCCCCCGCCACGAAACCGACTTGCGGAAACACCGCCGGACCATTGCCCAGCGTGACGTTCGCGATGGCTCCGTCGAGCCGGTTCCAGAAAGCGGTGAGCCCGAGCGCCGCCCGGTCTGCGCGCAAATTCACGCCGCCTTCGATGCCCTTCAGCCTTTCGAGGCCAAGGGCGCCATTGGCCGCCGTCGCATCGGCGCCGACACGGAAGGGGCGATACAGCTCATTGAGTGTGGGCACCCGGAAGCCGGTATAGCCCGCCGCGCGCACGTCGATGAAGTCCGAAAGTTTTAAGACGGCACCCCCGCGAAACGTCGGCCGAGTGCCCGACCGGTCGGCAAAGCGAAGGTCGAGTGTGTTAAAGCCCGTGCCGACTGCGCTTTCGCTCAGGAATCCACTTGCGATCGACCAGCGGTCGAGCCGTGCCCCGCCGGTCAGCGTCAGCGGCCCGACGATCGTGCTCCCTTCGACAAACCCACCAAAAGTCGTGTTGCGCCCGCCAGCCAGCCGCAAACGTGTCGGCGCACCGGCAATATAGCGGAAGAACTCGTTCGTCCGGCCCGACGATTCGCGGAAATCGGCGCCGATGCGCAAGCTGGCGTTGCTCCCGACTGGCGGACGGATTTCGATTTTTGCGCCAAGGCCCTGCGACGGCGTATTGAACTGGTCGAGCGTCGTCGTTGTGGCCGACCGGTCGGCAGCGGTCGCGACGAAGCCCGAACGAAAGCTGCGTTCCTGCACATAGACGAGGGCTTCAAAGCCCCAGCGTCCGCGCCCGACGAGTTTGATGCTTGCGTCCGCGCCGCGGCTGCGCGAGGCCGTACCTGCCAGCCCGCGCAAGCGGTGATCATCGAAAACCAGGCCGCTTGCCTGAATTTCAGTCGTTGCATCGATCGGCGTGACGCCCCTCAGCGCGACGCTCCAGGCATCGTATCGCGCGGGTACGTCGGCAGTCCCGCGCTGATTGGCGGGGATAAGGATGTAGCCATCGCCGCGATCCCATCCGCCATTGATGCTGACAAAGCCAGTTCCCAGTTTTTCGACGATACCGCCGGCCAGTTCGCTCGCATTGCGCCTGCCACCGAAGGCGCGCGCCGAAAGGCCGGGCAAATCGTCCGGGCCGCCACTGGCGAGCTCAATGGTCCCGCCAACAGCGCCAACGCCGAAAGCGCCTGCGCCGCCGCCCCGCGTGACGCGCGCCGATGCCAGGCGTTCGGGCCGCAACGCCGAATAGGGAATGTATCCGGTAAATGGATCGGCCTGCGGCACCCCGTCGAGCAGGACGAGCGCCCGGCTCGATGCATTGCCGCCGAGTGCCCGCAAGGTCGCGCCCTGGCTAGTCGGGTTGGCCGCACGGCTATCGACGCGGCGAAACTGCTGAAACCCCGCAACATCGCCGAGCACGTCTTCGATCCGCCCTGATGCATTCAGCGCCAGTCGGTCGCGCGTGATCACGACGCTGTCATACGCGTCTATGCCGATCGGCGCGTTCAAACCACGCCCGATGACGATTATGGGATCGGCTTCGCCGGCAACGGCAACCGCCGGAATCAAAAGCACGCTAGCAACGATAAATAACTTCATGCGTGTCTCGAGACCGAACCGGTGAAGCGATGGTGCCCGGGGACGGTTTCGAACCGCCGACACTGCGATTTTCAGTCGCATGCTCTACCAACTGAGCTACCCGGGCCAACGCGCAAATGCCGCGAAGCCCGCGCTCTTATGCTGGCGTGGAAGCGCTGTCCACCCTTCACATGCGCGCAACGCGAACGCTCTGGTTACGGAAAGTGGCCGTGCCAAACACAGTCATGAACGCGATATCGGTGGCATCGCGGCCGACAGCGATACGGACGATATCTTCAGGAGCCGCCATGTCCGTTGCGTCGACGAGGTGCCATGCCTCCTCCAGCCACACTTCGACGACCGCGTGAAAATCGGGCGGGGTAACATCGGGTGCATAGGCAGAAACGAGCCGTGCGGGGATCGCAGCGGCGCGTGCAAAGGTGGCAAGCAAATGGGCATAGTCGCGACAAACACCTTGTCGTTGCACGAAAGTATCGGATGCCGTGGTGTCACAATTCGACGCCCCGGGCACATAGGAAAGATGCCCCGCGATCCAATCGCGCATGGCCATGATCTTTGCGCCTCCGGTCGTTTGACCGAACTCGTCGGCGACAAAAGCTTCGAACTTGTCGCTTTCGCAGTAACGGCTGGGCAGCAGATAGGGCACGACAAGCGCTGGCAGGTCGCGCGGATCGGTCGCGCGAAGCGGCTCGATCGGCACAACAAAGCGGTCGATTTCGACAATGGCGCCATAATGCGCATGAAACTGGCCGACACCGGCAGCCCAGGTCCGCTGGCCGACGGCTTCGTTACCTTCGACCGGGCGCAGCCGTTCGGGCGAGGAAACAGTCAGCTTGTCACCGATGATGCGCTGGTCGGTCATTTGCGCAACTTCGATCTGGAGCAAAACGTCGTGCGGCTCGGGGAGGTCGTAGTCGAGCACGACATCGATTTCGATGCGCATGGGGGTCGGGCCTTTTCTTGAAACGAAACTTGGTTATGCGCGGAATTCCGGCAGCGGGGAAACAATGAAAGCAGTTTTCGTAAAATCAGGGCGTGTCCTTGGCACGGGGCTCTTATTTCTGATTGTCGGCGCTTGCGCGCTGATTATCATCGTACCGCCGTTCCTCGATCGGATTTATTATACTGGCCCCAAAAGTGGCCATTACGACGGCGCGCGGTTCTTCAATCCCGGCGGTGACGACACGGCACGGCCACCGGCAGGGCGCAATCGGGGCGACTTTCTGGCGCGCTTGATCACGGGCAGCGACGGCCGCCCGCCGTGGCCCGACATTGTGCCGGTTACCCAAAGTTATGGTGCGGCCGAAGCGACGCCTTGTCCGGCGACCAGTCGCCGCGTGACCGAAAACTGGAAGCGCTGCGTCGACAAGGTCGATCCGACGCGGATGTTTGCGACTTGGATCGGCCATGCCTCAGTGCTCGTGCAGTCGGGCGGGATCAACATCCTGACGGATCCGATTTACAGCGAACGGGCAGGGCCGTTCGGCATCGGCCCGGCCCGCGTCACGCGACCCGGTATTGCGTTCGATGATCTGCCGAAGATCGACCTCATCGTCGTCAGCCACAATCATTATGATCACATGGACCTGGCGACGCTGAAAAAGCTTTGGGATCGCGACAAGCCGCTGATCGTCACATCGCTTGGCAACGATGCGGTTATGAAGAAAGCGGGTATCGTCGCTGTTGCGGGCGATTGGGACACGCGGATCGCCGTCAAGCCGGGCATCGACGTGATCGTGACGCGTAACCATCATTGGAGCAGCCGCTGGGGCGTTGACCGAAACCGCGCGCTCTGGTCGAGCTTTGTCATCACGCTGCCGGGCGGCAACGTCATGTTTGCCGGCGATACGGGGTTCGGGAACGGCCAGTGGCCAGCAGAGGCCGCAAAATACGGGCCGATCCGGCTGGCACTGCTCCCGATCGGCGCGTTCCGCTTCGAGCCCGGGCAAATGGGCATCGCCAGCCATATCGGGCCGATCGATGCTGCCGAGGTTTTCCTCCGGTCGAAAGCACGCACGGGGCTCGCCGTTCACTGGGGCACATTCCGCTTGAGCTACGAAGCGTATGACACGCCGCCGAGGCTGCTTGATGCGGTCAACAAATGCCGTGGTATTAACGGCTTCGATACGGTTTCGCTTGGCAAGTCGACCGAAATCGCCGCACTCGATGCGCCGGTGCCGGTGCTGCCGCGCCCTATTGCCCTCGATAGCAAATGTCTCGATACGCCAGCCGTGCGGGCGCTCAAGTGAAGCTGCTGTTCGTCTATAATGCCAATGCCGGGATTGCTGCGGGCATCATGGACAGCTTTCACAAGACGCTGTCGCCCGCGACCTATCCGTGCAGCTTGTGCGCGATCACGTACGGAGCCGTGCGCATGGACCCGCGCTGGAAAGCCTGGCTGACGGCGCAGCCGCTCAAAAGCGTCTTTTATCATCGCCCCGATTTTCGTGCGGCCTATCCCGATATCGTGGTCGATCTGCCAGCGATCCTCGTTGAGCACGACGGACAGACCGAGGTCCTCGTCGGTGCGGACGAATTTGGCGATGCGGCAACGGTCGATAAACTCATCGCCTTGATCGAACAGCGCCTCGCTTAGCGTGCCAGCATCGGCCCCAAGGGCTGCCCCCCGAGAATATGAACGTGCAGATGCGGCACTTCTTGATGCCCATGCCCGCCGATATTGCTCAGCAAGCGATAGCCCGGCGCGGGCAGCCCCGCTTCGCGTGCGACATGACCGACAGCGCGCACGAATCCGGCAATTTCCGGATCGGTCGCACGCGCGGCGAAATCATCCCATGACACATAATGCCCCTTGGGGATGACAAGGATATGCACCGGCGCTTGCGGATTGATATCGTGGAACGCCAGCGCATATTCG
>JANODH010000380.1:0-2972 GCA_031412595.1 Sphingomonas sp.
ATAACGCGTCGTGCGCCGGCTTCCGTCGTCGCGCGGCTCGGCTTCTATGGTGATGGCTTGGGCCGGACACACCGCCTCGCACAGCTTGCACGCAATGCACCGCTCCTCGCCATTGGGATAACGGCGCAGCGCATGCTCGCCCCGGAACCGCGGCGAAAGCGGGTTCTTCTCATACGGATAGTTGATCGTCGCCTTGGGCTTGAAAAAATATTTCAACGTGAGCGCGTGCGCCTTGAGGAATTCCCAAAGCGTGAAGGTTTTGATGAGGTGGGCGATCTGGCTCATGCGGCATACCTCGTCAGCATCAAATACCCGCTCACGATCACGACCCACGCGAGCGAAATCGGCAGGAAAATCTTCCAGCCCAGCCGCATCAGCTGGTCATAACGATAACGCGGGACAGTCGCCTTCACCCAGCTGAACATGAAGAAGAAAATCAATATCTTCAGGAACAGCCAGAAAATGCCCGGTATGTCGAACCAAGGTATCCAGTCTACATCCAAAAATGGCAGATACCCGCCCCAGAACAGGATCGCGTTGAGCGCGCACATCAGGATTACATTGGCATATTCACCCAGCCAGAACAGCGCGAACGACATCGACGAATATTCGGTCTGATACCCCGCAACCAGCTCGCTTTCGGCTTCGGTCAGGTCAAAGGGCGCACGCGCAGTTTCGGCCAGGCTCGAGATGAAAAACACTACGGCCATCGGGAGGAACAGCGGATTGAACCCGAACCCGTTGGTGATCCACAAATGGCTGCGCTGTGCTTCGACGATGGCCGTCATGTTGAACGACCCGACCCACAAAACGACCGATATCAGGACAAAACCGATGCTGACTTCATAAGAAACCATCTGCGCCGCTGCGCGCAGGGCGGAGTAAAACGGATATTTCGAATTCGATGCCCACCCCGCCATCATCACGCCGTAAACACCAAGCGACGACGCCGCGAGAATGTAGAGCAGTCCGACGTTGATGTCGGACAACACCATGCCCGGCCCGAACGGCACGACGGCCCAGACGATCAGTGCAACCGTAAACGTGATGATCGGCGCGAGCAGGAACAGCCCCCGGTTCGCCGAGGTCGGGATGATCGTTTCCTGCAGGAAAACTTTCAATCCGTCAGCGAAAGACTGCAGCAACCCGAACGGACCGACGACATTGGGCCCCTTGCGCAATGCCATTGCGGCCCAAATCTTGCGATCAGCGTAAATGAGCATGGCGACCGCCAGCATCAGCGGCAACGCGATCAGCAGAATGAGGATCGTATTCGCCACGAACCAGCCGGGGCCGAAGCCGAGCTGTGACTGGAAAAAAGCCGTCATTCCGCTGCCTCAAGCATGTCGGCACCGTGCAAAATCTCCGCCGAACATTGCTGCATCGTCGGCGACGCCCGGCATATCGCATTGGTCAGGTAGAAATCCTTGATCGGATAGCCCGCCATTTCCGCCCTCGGCGATTTCGGCAGTTTCGGTGCAAACCAGCCGAAATCGACGAGGCCCTCGGTCGCCAGCGCGGGCACGTCGGCAAACATCGCCGCGCGCAGGGCGTCGTACGTATCGAAGGGCAGTGTGTGCCCAAGCACCTGGCTGAGCGCGCGCAGGATCGTCCAATCTTCGCGCGCGTCGCCCGGCGGGAAAACGGCGCGCTCGCCTCGCTGCACTCGTCCCTCAAGATTCATATAAGTGCCCGGCTTCTCCGCATAGCTCGCACCGGGAAGCACAACATCGGCAGCCGCTGCGCCTTTGTCACCGTGATGCCCGATGTAGACCTTGAACGATGCGCTAAATGCCGACCAATCGACTTCGTCAGCCCCAAGCGCAAACACCAATCTGGTTCCCTGCAAAGCGGCGATCCCGTCCGGCTGCGCGTAGCCGAGCATGAGCCCGCCCATCCGCGCCGCAGCCATATGCAACACGTTGAAACCATTCCAGCCGTCGCGCACAAGCTTGAATTTGTCGGCGATGGCGAGGCTCGCGCCATGCACGCCATCGACTGCAAGCGCCCCGCCGCCGACGATCATTGCCGGATATTCGGCAGCCGACAGCGCGTCGGTCACGTCCTTGGGCAGACCCGACAAGATACTCAGTTCGCTCCCGAGCCAATGCACTTTATAGGTAAGACCGACCTCAGGCCCAATGGCAAAAACCTTTGCCCCGCGCTTGATTGCCTTGCGCACGCGCGTGTTGACCAGCGGCGCTTCCCACCGCAGATTTGTGCCGATCAGCAGAATGACATCAGCATGCTCGATACCTGCAATCGTTGAGTTGAAATTCACCGCACTGAGCGATGAAACATCGTATTTCAGGCCAGTCTGCCGCCCTTCAAGCAACGCACTGCCCATCGACCGCACCAGGACCTTTCCCGCATACATCGTCTCGCAATCGACGAGATCACCCGCAATCGCAGCAACGCTCGACCCGGCATCGACGGCTTTGATCGCCGCAAAAGCCTCGTCCCACGTCGCGGCCTCCAGCTTGCCGCTCCGCCGCACAAACGGCCGGTCAAGCCGCTTCCTCACAAGCCCATCGACAGCGTGCCGCGTCTTGTCCGACGCCCATTCCTCGTTCACGTCCTCGTTGATCCGCGGCAACGCGCGCAGCACTTGCCGCCCACGTGAATCAAGCCGGATGTTCGTGCCGACAGCATCCATGACGTCGATCGCGGGCGTCTTCCTGAGCTCCCTCGGTCGCGCCTCGAACGCATACGGCTTGCTCGTCAGCGCCCCCACCGGGCAAAGATCGACAACGTTTCCCGACAGTTCGGACTGGATTGCGTGTTCCAGATAGGTTGTGATCTGCATCGTCTCGCCACGCCCGATCGCGCCAATGTCCTCGACACCGGCGACTTCTTCGGCAAAGCGAATGCAGCGCGTGCACTGGATACAGCGCGTCATCACTGTCTTGACGATCGGCCCCATATATTCCTCGGTCACCGCACGCTTGTTTTCGTCGTAGCGGCTCATACCC
>JANODH010000381.1:0-4193 GCA_031412595.1 Sphingomonas sp.
GCGGTGTGGGACAAAAGGCATCGGCGTTACCGTTGCAGTCAGCCGTTTGCCGCGGACATCGATTTCCAGCGTTGTGCCGGTCGCTGCATGCGCAGCGCTCACATAACCCATCGCAATCGGTACTTGCAGGCTGGGCGAAAAGCCGCCCGAAGTAACATCCCCAATAGCCACGTCCCCTGCAAAGATCTTTGCCCCTTCGCGCGCAGGTTGCCGTCCATCGACGACCAGACCGACCATCCGCCGTGCCGGCCCGTCGCCTATCTCGCGCAAGATGCGTTCCGCACCGAGAAACCCGCCTTGCGTGCGGCGACGCTTGTTAATGCCGAAAAGCAATCCTGCCTCGACTGGACTCGTGTCGGCCGATAGATCGTGACCATAAAGCGGAAGCCCCGCTTCCAACCGCAACGAATCCCGCGCGCCGAGACCGATCGGCTGCACTTCAGGCTCCGCACATAGCAGCGCAGCAACCTTTTCGGCATCCGCTGCAGCCACCGAAATCTCGAAGCCGTCTTCGCCTGTGTAACCGGAACGACTGATCGCTGCTGGCACGCCACCGACCGCGAAATGGCCGCAGCGCATGAAGGTCAGCGCCGACAACGGGTATTCGCCAGTTACATGCCGCGCCAGCGCTGCCGCTGCTTCAGGGCCCTGCAGCGCCAGCAGGGCGCGATCATCGAGATGGTTCAGCGTGATTTCGTCGGGCAAATGCTCCCGAAGATGCCCGATATCGTCCCATTTGGTCGCACCGTTGACGACGAGATAAAGTCCGTCGCGCCACCGCGAAACCATCAGATCGTCAAGAATGCCGCCATTTTCGTCGAGCAGCAGCGAATAACGCTGCATTCCGAGTTGCAAAGTTGAAAGATCGATCGGTAATATGGATTCGACAGCCGCATCGAGCCCCTCGCCCGACAACAGCAGTTGTCCCATGTGCGACACGTCGAAGAGCCCTGCATGTGCACGCGTCCACAAATGCTCGGCGATAATGCCATCATACTGGATCGGCATCGAATATCCGGCGAACTCGACCATGCGCGCGCCTTGGGCGCGATGCCACGCATCGAGTGGCAACGGCGTGGTTTCAACAATATCGGCAGCGTCGCTCACAAGGATCGTCTCCACGCAGTGGTGCACCAGTCGGTGCCCCCTCTGTCACGGAAACCTGAGAGCTTTGATCCAGAACCGAGGTTCGGGACTTACCCCTTCGGTGGCCCCTCGCTCACGCTCGGGACGCTTTCCAGAGTTGCCTTGTCGTCCGCGCGGTCCGGGTGCCTGAGAGATTCCGGGGCGGTTGCTCCTTCGGCGTGGTTTCAGGTTACCCTTCCCCACTCTCCCGCGCGGCCGTCTGTCGGTTACCCGGCAGCAAGCCTGATTGGTTTGTGCGGTGCAGCGATTCGTGTCAACCGTCATCGCGTTGCATTATACTGTAACTGCTCGGCCGTGAGTTGGAAGCCAACCAGCAATTCGAAACTCGCGCGCTGAACGGCCGCACGAACGTCAGGCGCCGACAACGGATCGATCGATGCGTCTGGATCGTCCGCGCGACGCTTGCGTGTCAATTTGGCGCGCACGTCTGCGGGAAGCGTTGCTGCGGCACGATTGATGACAGCACCGCCCTTTGCTGTTGCGCTGGCGCGCGCTTGCCCGTCGGCAAAGTTTATTGAAACTCGTTCGACACGTTTCGACACGACCACCGTTCCCCCGCGCACGACCGTGGCAAAATAGGGCAACTCAATGGTGCGCGCGCCTGCCGTGTTGGTCCGTCGCGCCTCGACGGTAAAGCTCGCTTCAGCCACGACGTCTTCGCTCTGATCGCCGCATGTCATCCGCAGGTTGGTGATGTTCGCCGTCACATCCATGGCGCGTGCATCGCGGCTCGAAACGGGATTAAATATCGTGATGTCGCCCGTCTGCGCGGGGATTGCGACGGCTGGACAGGCCGTGCGCGTAATCGCAATGCCGCCTGTCTGATCGATTTCGCCATCGCGTGCACACGCCGAAAGCAAAGCAGCGGCGACGAGGGGAAGGAGTTTGTTCAACAGGAAATCCTTACGCGACAGATTTGGTGCGCTCTCCATAGGAACCGGCTTTCATGGGCGCAAGCAATCGCGTAAGAGCGCTGGCGTATGACACTCCCCGCTCTTGACCTTTTGATCGCCGCACCGCGCGGCTTTTGCGCTGGCGTCGATCGCGCGATCCGTATCGTCGAACTCGCCATCGAAAAACATGGTGCGCCCGTCTATGTGCGCCATGAGATCGTGCATAACCGATATGTCGTCGACACGCTGAAGGCCCAGGGTGCTGTTTTTGTCGATGAGCTCGATGAAGTGCCCGACGGCGCGCCTGTCGTCTTTTCGGCGCACGGCGTACCCAAATCGGTCCCCGCCGACGCCGAGTCGCGTGGGCTAGCCTATCTCGATGCCACCTGCCCCCTCGTGTCCAAGGTTCATCGTCAGGCGGAACGGCTGGTCGGTGCCGACCGGCATATCATTTTTATCGGTCATCGCGGTCATCCAGAAGTGGTCGGCACGTTCGGGCAAGTCCCAGATGGCGCGATGACACTTGTCGAAACCGTCGACGATGTTGCCATGCTCGCGCCCGACGCGCCTGACCGTCTTGCATTTCTGACGCAGACAACGCTGTCGGTGGACGACACGGCTGAAATCGTCCGCGCGTTGCAGGCGCGTTTTCCCGGCATTCAGGGGCCACGCGGCGACGACATTTGTTATGCGACGTCGAACCGCCAGGAAGCCGTAAAACGGATCGCCGGACGGTGCGACGCCATGCTGGTAATCGGCGCGCCCAATTCGTCGAACTCGCTCCGCCTCGTCGAAGTCGCCGAACGAAATGGCGTCCGTGCAAAGCTAATCCAGCGCGCTGAGGAAATCGATTTCGACTGGCTCGGCGCGCCGACGACACTCGGCATCACAGCGGGCGCATCTGCCCCGGAAATATTGGTGCGCGAAGTCGTCACCGCGCTGGCTACACGCTTCGCCGTCACCGAAACCGTCGTGGAAGCAGCCGTCGAGTCGATCGAATTCAAGCTACCGCGCGGCCTCGCCGCATAAAATGGCAGTTTATACGCAGGTCGCCGCGGAAGAAATGGCGGCGCTGCTCTCTCGCTACGATGTCGGCACGCTGGTTTCCGCCAAAGGCATTGCCGAAGGTGTCGAGAACAGTAATTTCCTGATCGACACAACCGGTGGTCGATACATTCTCACGCTGTACGAAAAGCGCGTCGATGCCGCCGACTTGCCCTTTTTTCTGAAGCTCCTCGATCATCTGGCCGATCGTTCGCTGCCAGTGCCGCGCGCTATTCGAGATCGGAGCGGCCAGCAGTTGCAAGTCGTCGCTGGCCGCCCCGCTTGCCTGATCGAATTCCTGCCTGGCGTTTCGGTAACACGACCGACGACTGCGCAGGCCTATTCGACAGGTGCTGCCATCGGGCGAATGCACGCAGCGCTTCAAAGTTTTGACGCGACCCGGAATAATTCACTCGGGCTCGCTGGTTGGCGCGAACTGAGCAAGCGATGCGGGGATGACCTCAACAAGATCGCGCCCGGACTGCGTCAGCGAGTGGGCGAAGAACTGACATGGCTCGAAAGCTCTTGGCCACACGCGCTTCCTCGCGTGGTTATTCACGCCGATCTGTTTCCGGACAATGTGCTCATGCGCGGGGACGACGTCGGCGGCATAATTGATTTCTACTTCGCCTGCACTGAAGTCCGCGCATGGGACGTTGCCGTCGCGCATGCCGCATGGAGTTTCGGCGTTGACGGTACAACTTATAATCCATCAGTCGGAGGTGCGATCATTGCCGGTTATGATCAGACATTCGGTTTGTCCGATGCCGAGCGCGCTGCATTCCCGGCTCTTGCGCGCGGTGCTTGTTTGCGCTTTCTGCTGACGCGCGCGTGGGACTGGCTTAACACGCCCGCGGACGCCATGGTGACTCGCAAAGACCCCATCGCTTTCTTGCGCCGCCTCGATCATTACGCGGCCTCGTGAACGACCTGCCGAATGTCCGCATTGCCACTGACGGCGCGTGCAAAGGCAATCCGGGTCCCGGCGGATGGGGGGCATTCATCCAGATGGGCGAGCATGAAAAATCGCTATTCGGTGGCGAACCGCACACGACAAACAATCGCATGGAGCTGCAGGCGGCGATCTCAGCCTTGAATGCCCTGACAAGG
>JANODH010000382.1:0-1950 GCA_031412595.1 Sphingomonas sp.
TGATCGACGATGCCGCCGCCGATGATCTTGAGCGCGTTCGCCAGCTGCTCGACGAAATCGAAGGACAGGAAGAAATCGCCCGGTTGCTCGATAGTGCACGCGAAGGGGCAGCAACCAAGGTCTTCATCGGCGCGGAAAATAAATTGTTCGCGCTTTCGGGGTCATCGGTGATAGCGGCGCCTTATCACGGTCGTGACGGACGCGTTGTCGGCGTTGTCGGCGTCATCGGGCCGACGCGCTTGAATTATGCGCGCGTCGTTCCGATGGTGGATTTCACAGCACAAACTTTGACGAGATTATTGGGATGAATGACGAAGAATTGACGGCCGAAGACGCAATGATTGCCGAAGGCGCACCGGCCGAACCCGATCCCGAAGAACGGTATCTGGCGCTCGAAGCCGAGCTTGCCGAAGCAAAGCAAGCGATTCTTTATGCGCAGGCCGAAACGCAGAATGTCCGCCGTCGCCTCGAAAAGGATGCGCAGGACGCGCGCGCTTATGCCGCAACGGGCTTTGCGCGCGATATCCTGTCGGTGGCGGACAATCTGTCACGTGCGCTCGATGCAATTCCGGTCGAATTGCGCGCCGACGACAAGTTCAAGGGGCTGGTCGTCGGTCTCGAAGCAACGGGTCGCGAAATCGAGTCGGTGTTTCAGCGCAACGGCATCACGCGGATCGTGTCGCTCGGCGAAACGCTCGACCCGAACCGGCATCAGGCAATGATCGAAATTCCCTCGGCCGATGCCGAGCCGGGCACGATCGTTCAGGAAATGCAGGCCGGATATATGATCAAGGACCGGCTGTTGCGACCGGCAATGGTTGGGGTGGCGAAGGCGGGTTAATTGCGCGCGCCAGTTCCAGAACTTCTTTTCGCAGCCGTTCATGCTGGCCAAGTGTCAAGATGCGTGCGCTTGGGAAGGCCAATGTCGATTGTCCGGTGTTGAGATAAACTGCCGTGACTTCTCCGATGTTGGCCACGTGCTGATGGCTGTGAACGATGTCATTTCGCACACCAAGCAAGACTTTGGCGCGTTCGACACTTGCTAAAACGTTCGGTAGCATGGCTTTGGCGAGTTTGGGGCTAGCTTTCACTTTGCCGAGTGCATCGAGACGTTGCCCCAATGACGAACAAATACTCAGCGGCGGCGTGCCAAAACGTTGTGACGCGAACATCACTGCGTTCTCTAACGTGGCGAATGCTTCCAGCACGTTGTGACGCGCCAGTACAAAGTTCTGACAGAAAGCAGCGTCAGTTGCTTGCATTAATCCGGTCGATCGCTTGTCGCGCATCGCCGAGCAGGGCGACGACATCACCGCGGCGGGGATAGTCAGTGGCTTTGCGCCTGATGACTTTCAGATCGCGGAGCGCCGCGCGCATTGCGAGCAGGCTTTCGTCGTCGGGCGAACCATCGGCGGTAAACGTGTGAGCCTGAAAGATCATACGCCATCACTGCGGCACCAGTGGTTAATGCGGCGTAAAAGGCAGGACGGTTCGATACTGCGCCAGTGTCGGTGCACCCGGCACGATCCGCTTTTCGCGCAGCAGGAATGCGTGCCGAACGATTTCGGCCTGTTGCTCGATTCCGTATCGCCGGAGCGGCCAGCCGGGCTTTAGTGTGTAAGCGTAGCGACAGAAGGGGTGGCGGCGCAGGATCAGGTTCAGCCCCGCCTGCTGTTGCCAGACATGCGTCATTTCGTGAATGAACAGCCCTTGCTCATCGATATGGCCGTCGCAGAAATCGGCGCAGTACAGATGCCCTTTTGGGTGGAACCAGATGTGACCGTCGGGCGCCATGGCAACGCCGCGCGGCTGGAAGAATGCCCATTTGCGATTGTGGATGCGCACCGCGCCATAATCGATCGCATCGCCGAAAACGCCTTCCGCTAATCGGACTTCGGCAGGCGTCAGAAATCGCCCACTCACTCGTCGCCTGCGCGTTTTACCTCGGCA
>JANODH010000383.1:0-6653 GCA_031412595.1 Sphingomonas sp.
ATCGTGCTGACCGGCGCTAC
This sequence comes from Sphingomonas sp., assembly GCA_031412595.1. GTDB lineage: Bacteria > Pseudomonadota > Alphaproteobacteria > Sphingomonadales > Sphingomonadaceae > Sphingomonas_O. The sequence goes on from JANODH010000383.1 coordinate 21, forward strand.
CGCTGTGATACTTGCCTTGACGGGCGATTTTGTTGCGACTGTGGCTGCCTCTAGCGGTACTCGCCTGATTGTCTTTATCGGCTGTACCGCAGCGCTGTTACGGCTTCGGCAACTATCGAACGTGCCGCGCGCGCAGTTCCACTTGCCCGCGGGCCGCCTTCTGGGCATCGCTGTCATCGCAGCGTCGTCTCTTCTTTTGCTAGCAGCTGCTGCGGAACTTGTCCGGGTTGCTGCAATCCTTTTGTTCGGAGTTTTGCTGTGGGTGATTACGAAACGCTTTCAACAAGCATGAGTGCCAGCGTTATGCCCTTATCATCGCTGGTCGTCGTTCCATGTGGACCTGTCATTGGTGCCGAAGTTTCTGGATTACACGTTGGCGCCCTGATCGATGAGACCACAGCGGCCGAATTGCGCGCGTTGCTGCTTCGCTACAAAGTGCTGTTCTTCCGGGACCTCGACTTGAGCCACGAGCAGCATCTCGCACTCGGCCGAGTCTGGGGCGAACTGGAAGGGCACCCAGTGATCAGCCATATTCCGGGCCATCCCGAAATTCTCGATATTCGCGGTTCGGAAGGACGTGTGGAAAATGCCGAGGAAGACAGGCGCTTCCGTCGGCTCGATAAATGGCACACCGACGTAACCTTTCGAGCCGCGCCGTCGATGGGTGCCGTGCTTCGGGCGCGCCAGCTGCCGCCGTCTGGCGGCGATACATTGTGGGTGGACGCCGCCGCTGCTTATGACGGCCTTTCCGATGACACCAAGGTACAGATCGAAGGACGGACTGCGACGCATGATCTGCTATTTGACTTCGGCGATCGGATTTCGCCTGCGCGACGAGCTGCCATGGCAGCCGAGTTCCCTCCCCGGCACCACCCGATTGTCCGGATGCACCCCGAAACCGGCGCGCGGACCCTTTTCGTCAATGCAAGCTTCACGAGCAGGATCGACGGGCTTGATGATGCGGCAAGTGCAAGTCTGCTTCGAGATCTGCTCGATCAATTCAAGGTCCCCGAATATCAAGTTCGTTTTCGATGGACCCCCAACGCCGTTGTCGTCTGGGATAATCGCGCGACGCAGCATTATCCGGTGGCTGACTATTGGCCTGCCACGAGGCGGATGGAACGCGTAACGATCAAGGGCGATTTGCCTTTTTGATCGCCCCCAGGCGTCTGAATCGGAGCTGCGGCGAATCGTATCGACCACGTTCCACCTCACTTAACGGGCCTCACTTGCACTCCGAACTGAAGGACAATTCCCATTGAAAGGAACCGACTGAAACTAAGCCAGTTTTCGCGCACACAAAGGAATAAACCTATGGTCGATCTCGCTGCCCGCCTGACGATGCTTACGAGGGTCGGCTTTGCGGCACGTGGCGTGCTCTACATCGTGATCGCCATCCTTGTCCTCACAACCGGACGCACAGAAGACCCGGCAGGTGCCCTGCAATATCTTGGACAAGGCGGCGGCCAAGTCCTCTTGCTCGTCATGACACTTGGGTTTCTAGCATATGGACTGTGGCGTTTGTCGGACGCTATCGTCGACATCGAGCGCCACGGTAATGACAGTGCTGGTCTGCGCGCAAGGTTGGGGGCCGCTGGCAGCGGCGTGGTTCATTTGCTTCTCGCATGGCAGGCAATCAAGCTTATCCAAGGCACAGCTGCAGCGAGCGGAAACGCGCCCGACGATGCTGCCAGAGGGGTGCTACAGCTTCCCGGCGGCGACATGCTCCTGATTGCCGGTGGGTTGCTGCTTTTGGGCATCGGCGCGTTCCAGATCGTAAAAGCTGTCAAAGGAAGCTTTCTGAAGCGTCTGAAACCTGTTGTTGCAGCGCAGCCATGGGCACAGTGGACGGGACGCTTGGGCTATGCCGCTCGCGGCTTGATTTTTCTGATCACGGGTGTTTTCCTCGCTCGCGCAGGGCTGGACGAACAAGCAAAAAAGGCTGGTGGCATGGCCGAGGCATTGTCTTGGCTCACCAGTCCATGGGATCTGGTCGTGGCGGCCGGGCTTTTCGCATTCGGCTTGTTCAGTTTAATCGAAGCTCGATTCAGGATTTTGCAGGACGTTCCGGTGGGAAGTATCGGGAATCGAGTAAGTTCAAAGCTGTTTTGACATGATCCTAGCGTGAGAAGTCGACGACTGGGCTCGGGCGAGACCACATTCGAATCTAATTGTCATTACGGGTCGCTTACCCTCGCCACAGATGGAGTGCACGGGAGAGTTCCCTTTAGCGCCAAAAGCGCCGAGACGCGATCGCGGCTCCCTCGCTCAGCGCCGCGAGTTTTGCCCAGACGACATCCGGATCGACACCGCCCGAACCGGCATGGATCGAAAAGCCGCAATCGCATCCTGCCATTACATTGTCTCGTCCGACGAGATCGGCATAGCGACCGATGCGTTGTGCGATCAGTTCGGGGTGTTCGATGTAATTGGACTGACACTCGATCACGCCCGGAATAAGCACTTTGCCGTCGGGTAATTTTACGCTTTCGAAGATCGCAAATTCATGGGCGTGGCGGGGGTTTGCTGCTTCGAACTGGATGGCATGCGGTCGCGCCGTCCAGACAAGATCGATGATATCCTGAAACGGCACGTCGTGATGATGCGGTCCGGGGTAATTTCCCCAACACATGTGCATGCGCAGCCGTTCGGGCGCGATGTTAGCGGTGGCATGGTTGAGCGCGGCGATGTTCAGTTCCATCGCTTTGCGGAAGCCGTTCAGGTCAAGGTCGCGGAACTGCGTGTGTCGGCCCATCGCAAGATCGGGGCAATCGACCTGGAGAATGATGCCAGCGTTCGCGATCGCCTCATATTCGTGGCGGAGACCTTCGGCGATCGCGAAGACATAATCCTCGTGCCGGTCATAATATTCGTTCCCGAAGAATAGCGCCGTTACGCCGGGCGACGCTGCACTCATGAAGGCGCGTCGGTCTGCATATGGCACAAGTGCGGCATTCAGTGTGGCGGCATCGGCGGCAACGGCAGTCATGTCCTTGACCGTAATCGGCGCGTTGCAGGCAGGTGCGTTTCGTTTTTTGCGGCCAGGGTCGGCGAAAATCCGTTCCTTGGTTCGCGGAAAGTCTTCGATATCCTGAAAAGCGTAGCTGTTTCCGGCGCCGCCAAAGCCGTTCAGGCGATCTTTGATATACGTCGCATAGCTCGGCTTCGATTGCTCACCGTCGTTGATGACGTCGATGCCCGCTTCGGCTTGCTTCTCGACGACATGACGAACAGCGGCCTCGATACGTGCGTCGAGCGCAACGCCATCGACGGGCTCGCCGTCTTCTTTGGCGAAGATGAGGTCGATCAAGTCCTGTTCACGCGGCAAGCTGCCGACGTGCGTTGTCAGAAAACGGCCTGTGCTCATCTCAGCTCCTCAGGGATTATTTTTGGTGACATGCGGGGTCGCGCGCGAAAAAAAGTCGAGCAGCGCGGCGTTAAAAGCAGCCGGTTGCTCGATATTTGTCAGATGTCCGGCATCACGGATCGAGAGGAAGCGGCCTTTCGGTGCGACATCGGCAAGAAGCCGCGCGCAATTGGCGCGCCACGGTGTCTCGGCATCGCCAGTGATTGCGAGCAAAGGCATCTTCAGTGCAGCAATGGCTGCGTGCGTGAACGGCTGGATCGCCGAAGGCTGCAAAAGGTCCCGCCCATCATAATCACTGACGATCTTTGCGATCAAAGCGCGATGCGCATCGTCGTCGATTTGCATGAGCGGACGTGAGAGCCAGTCCCTACGCATCTCAGCAAGGGCCCCGTTTCGCATCATCGCCGTGTAATCGTCGCGCGGGACATGATCGGGATCGGGAACAAGCCCAGGCAGAGGCGTGCCCGCCAATGCAACAGCTGCCACGCGATCCGGAAATCGGACGGCGACATCGAGCGCGACGCCTGCCCCTTGCGATAATCCCGCGAGAAAGAAAGTATCGAGCTTCAGTATATCTGCGATCCGGACGATGTCGCCCGCTTCGCGTGTCAGATCGGGTGGTGCAGTCGAACGACCGAACCCGCGCCGGTCTGGCATGATCAGCCGATATCGGGCACCAAGTGCCGGCAACTGCGGCTGCCACATGCGGTGATCGAGCGTCCAGCCATGCAACAAAATAAGCGGCGGGCCATTGCCGACCATCGAAACGAAAACCGAGCCATCGCCAACGTCGACAAATTCCGACAGTGAAAGGTCGAGCGGGCTGGCCGCCACCGACATCAGCCAGTGGTTTCGAGCAAATGCGGGCGGACGTCGTTGTTTGGCCGATGATCACCCGCAAGCCAGCGCTTCAATTCACTGTGCGCATCCTTCAACCGCATCGCATTGATCGCGTCGGCGTGCCCCGCATCGCACGTGAATTCGACGATCATCCCGTCGGGATCGACTGCATAAACCGAGCGGCAATAGCCATGTTCGAGAACATAGGTTTGTGGCTCGACGAGCCCCGCTGCTGTAATGCGCCGCTCGAGTTCGGCTTGTGTCGGTCCATCGACGTTCAGCGCGACATGCCGAAACGGACTTGGCGGAAGAGCCGGACCGAACTCTGCTTGATCCGCGGGATCGGCAAAGGAGAAGAACGCCAGCGCACTGCCATCGGCGAGACCGAAAAAGCAATGGCAATAGGTCCGCTCCGCACCGAACAACTCTTCTTGTTCGCACCAGGTGGCGACGAGCGGAAAACCGAGAATGTCTTCGTAAAATGCGCGCGTCGCTTCGAGATCTTTGACCACATAGGCCGTATGATGCAGGCGGCTGGGCAATGAACTGGCCATGTCGATGTCCTCTCCTTTCAAATCATCCGAACAGCTTGGTTGCGATTTCCGCGACATGGCGGCCCTGGAAACGGGCACCGTCGAGTTCGTTCGCGCTGGGCACGCGGCTACCGTCGCCCCCGGCAAGTGTACTTGCCCCATAGGGCGTGCCGCCGCTGATCTCGTTCATTTCGCTGTTTCCCTTGAACGTATAGGGGAGGCCGACGATCACCATGCCGTGGTGCAGCAATGTCGTATGAAACGACGTAATCGTCGTTTCCTGCCCGCCGTGCTGACTGGCTGTCGATACAAAGACACTGCCGACCTTGCCAACCAGCTTGTTTTGAAACCACAGGCCGCCGGTCTGATCGAGGAAGTTGCGCATCTGCGCGGCCATGTTGCCGAAGCGCGTTGGCGTGCCGAAAATGATTGCATCATAGTCGGCAAGTTCATCAACATTCGCGACGGCCGCACTCTGATCGACTTTCATGCCCGATGCGGTAGCCACATCCGCAGACACGAGTTCGGGCACGCGCTTCACATCGCAGTGGCAGCCGGACACGCTCGCCGCGCCTTCGGCAACAGCCGCAGCCATCGCTTCGATATGACCGTAACTCGAATAATAAAGAACCAGAACTTTTGCCACGCGGGACTCCTTAGAATTTCAAGCTTGCTTCGATACCATAAATCTGGGGGCGTGCCTTGAAAACGAAGCCGCCGGGCGAGAATTCGGCATTGTATTTTTCGTTGAACAAATTGGTGGCGAAGGCAGTCAAGCTCAGCGTGTCGTTGCTCACGCCAAGTCGTGCGTCGACCAGATCGACGGGATTGCGAACGGTGGTGTTGAACGGTTCCCACCATGTAGGCCCGGTGCGACGATAATCGACGCGGAACAGGCCGTTTAGGGTACCGGAAAGTTCGGGCGTAAATTGGGCGCCGAGATTATAGGTGTAGCGCGAAATGAGCGGCGCTTCGTTGCCGACGGCGGCGGGATCTGGGAATTTCTTAATCTCGCTCCAAGTGTATCCGACCGCTGCATTCAGTTGCACATTGCGCACGGGGCGAAGATTTGCTTCGAGCTCGAAGCCCTGAATGCGCGTTTCAGGCACATTGCCGAGGTTCTGCGTCGAGTTGGCAGCGAGGAATACGAAGAAATAGCTGTTTTTCGAAAGTGTCGAATAAGCAGCGGCGTTCAATGTCAGTTTCCGGTCGAGCAGTCTGGTTTTGATACCGGCCTCGAACGTCGATGCGGTTTCGGCCTCGAACAGGTCCGAAACGCCGACGATACCGTTGCCACCCGCGACTGCGCCGACGCCGGTCTGGTTGAACCCGCCCGAACGGAAGCCCCGGCTGTAACCGCCGTAGAGCGTGACATCATCGGTCGGCTTATAAGTCAGCGTAAATTTTGGCTGCAAATCGTCGAACACGGCACGGCGCTTTTGCCCGGTCGTTCCCTGTGGGAAGCCCGGCACGTTCGGCAGAAATGCCGGCGGGGTAAGCGTGGTATTCACGCGCCGATCGCGGTCATAGCGGAGCGACGCATCGACACGGAACTGGTCGGAGAAATCATAACCGAGATTGGCAAAGAGCGCCCACGCGAAGTTATTCTGCTCGTCCGCCAGGAACGTCGACTGGGGGCTGATCGGATTGGTCGAGGGCGTCCTGAAAACGGGCAGAACCCCTTGTCCGAAATCGAGGAGGTTGCCCGTCGAGATGTAACGCTTCGTTTGGATATAATAGCCGCCCACCATCCAGAACAGTTTATTATCTTTCGGGGCCTCCAGCCGGACTTCCTGGCTCACAGCGCGGACGTTGACATATTGGCTCTGCGCCAGATCGAACGGCAGCCCGAGAACCGCAACAAACAGCGATTCGGGGATCGGCAGGAAGTTG
>JANODH010000384.1:0-4244 GCA_031412595.1 Sphingomonas sp.
TCATCGAGCGCTCCCTTCAGCTTGGTTCGCGGTGATGCACGCTTCAACTCGCGCAACCATCCGGGTGCGCAGCCGGGGAGAAAATCTACAACGACCGCTTCGCCATGACGCCAGTATGACGATACTTGCAACATCGCGGGTCCCGACAACCCCCGATGCGTAAACAGCGCCGCTTCGCGAAATTTCTTTTTGCCAGCCATCGCAACAACATCGGTTGCGACACCGGATAGTTCACGAAAAAGAACTTCATCGCCTCCGAGCGTAAACGGGACGAGCGCGGGGCGTGGTTCGACGATGCGCAAACCGAATTGTCGCGCCAAATCATAGGCAAAGCCCGTTGCGCCCATCTTGGGAATGGATGGCCCGCCGGTTGCAATGATCAGCGACTGAGTACAGGCGCTGGCCGTCCCGTAATGTACCGTAAACCGGCTGTCGGCATGGCTCACGCTGCTGATGCCATGGCCAAACGAGAACCGAACGTCGGCGGCCGCGCACTCGGCCATCAACATGGCGACGATTTGCTTTGCGGACTCGTCGCAGAATAATTGCCCCAGCGTCTTTTCGTGCCACCGGATGCCGTAACGATCGACAAGCGCAATGAAATCGTCGGGCCGGTACCGCTCCAGTGCTGACCGCGCAAAATGCGGATTGACCGAAATATAGCGGTCGGGCGCCGCATTGATGTTGGTAAAGTTGCATCGACCGCCACCGGAAATCAGGATCTTTTTTCCAGGCTCGTCGGCGTGGTCAATAACGAGAACCGATTTGCCACGCGCGCCCGCCGCAGCTGCGCACATCAGTCCCGCACCGCCAGCCCCAAGAATGATCGCATCAAAAACCCGCGTCACAAGGCAGCATTCGCATGATAAAAATCGAAGATCGTCCGGGCGACGATTTCGGATACGCCCGGTGCTTTTTGCAGATCCTCGAGACTGGCGTTCTTCACGGCGCGTGCGGTGCCGAAGTGCATCAAAAGCGCCTTTTTGCGCGCCGGACCGATGCCGGGGATATCGTCCAGCGTTGACGTTACAAGGGCCTTTGCCCGCTTCGTCCGGTGCGCGCCTATGGCAAAACGGTGCGCTTCGTCGCGCAGCCTTTGCAGATAAAACAACACAGGATGGTTGGTCGGCAGATTGATTTCGCGACCATCGACCAAATGAAACGTCTCGCGCCCGGCGTTGCGATCCGGTCCCTTTGCAACGCCGACAAGCGGGACATCCTCGACACCCATTGAGTCGAGTACGCCTTTCACCGCAGACAACTGTCCCTTCCCGCCATCGATCAAAAGCAGGTCAGGCCATGTGCCGTTTTCGCGATCGGGATCCTCTTCTTGCGCGCGCGTAAATCGCCGCTCGAGAACTTCTCGCATCATGCCGAAGTCGTCGCCGGGCACTGTGTCGGGGTTTCTGATATTGAATTTGCGATACTGACCTTTCAAAAATCCCTCTACTCCCGCGACAATCATGGCCCCGACGGCGCTCGTGCCCTGAATATGGCTGTTGTCATAAACTTCGATCCGCTTTGGCGGACCCTCCAGATTGAACAGTTCAGCGACGTCGCGCAGCAATTTGCCCTGCGTTGTGGATTCCGCCGCGCGACGGTCGAGTGCTTCTTCGGCATTACGCGTCGCCTGTTTAACCAGACGGACCCGATCGCCCCGTTGCGGCTGTGTAAATACTGTCTTCCCCCCGAGTGCTTCTTCGAGAAGTGCCGTCTCCGTCAAAACCCGATCGAGCAAGATCGTGCGCGGCGGCGGGATTTCTTCATAAAATTGCATCAGCAAACTAGTGAGCACTTCGTCTTCGGGCACGTCAGCCGTATGCGCTGGAAAGAATGCGCGGTGCCCCCAATTCTGGCCGCCTCGAATGAAAAAAGCCTGCACGCAGGTAACACCTGCTTTGCACGCGAGCGCCCATACATCGGCATCACCGACACCGGCCGCGTTTATGGCTTGCGTGCCCTGAATGAAAGTAAGGGCACGCAATCGATCTCGGTAAAGTGCTGCTCGTTCGAAATCCATTGCTTCGGCAGCACCCTGCATGGCGGCGCCGAGCTTGGCCTGAACTGATGTTGCCTTGCCCGCCAGAAACGATTTTGCGTCCCCGACGAGATCGGCATATTCCAATGATGAGATTCGCCCGACGCACGGCGCAGAGCAGCGCTTGATCTGATACAACAGGCACGGACGATCACGATTATTGAAGAAACTGTCGCTGCAGCTCCGGAGCAGAAAAAGCTTCTGCAACGCGTTCAGTGTCGTGTTGACGGACCCTGCGCTGGCAAATGGCCCGTAATAATTCCCTTTCGCCCGGCGTGCGCCGCGATGCTTTTGAATCCGCGGAAATGCGTGATCCGAACGAAGCAGGATAAACGGGAAGGATTTGTCGTCGCGGAGCAACACGTTATACGGCGGGCGATAGCGCTTGATGAGTTGCGCTTCGAGCAGCAACGCTTCGGCTTCGTTGTTTGTTGTCACAATGGTCATCGCGCGTGTCTGAGCGACCATTCGCTGAAGCCTGCGCGGCAATCGCGTCACTTGCGTGTAATTCGCTACACGATTGCGAAGCGATCGAGCTTTGCCGATATACAGCACGTCGCCACGCGTGTCGGTCATGCGGTAGACACCCGCTTTATGAGGAAGCGTTGCCAGCACATTGCGAATGGCTGCAACACCGACATCGAGGTCCGGTAAATCCCCGCCTTTGACAGCGTAAGCTGCCTTGTCTTCATTGAACCTGTCTGGGGATTGCGGCGACGACATTATGTTGGCGTAGGGACTAACGCGTGACCCGTCAGCCTTAAATCTTATTTTATGGCAGCAAGCCCTGTCGACAGCTTGGCAATAGCCGCGTCGGTTATTTGATCGCCAGCCATTGGTTGAAGCTGCTTAATGCTCATGCTCTTGAATTGTTCATACATCGGATGCGCCGTCATCCCCGGAAAAGCTGCGTCAAGCACGGCTTTCGCTTTGGGATCAGCAGCGATCGCTTCAATCGCCATATCAGCTGTGAATGCAGCAACCGCTACAGGAGATGCAGGAGTCGCGTCTTGTGCAAGCAACGGCGACGCTGAAAAAAGTAGAGTGGCTGCAACGAGCTGCTTCACGATCGAATTCCCGATTCAGTTTAACTAAGACGAGATATGGCGCCATCGACTAGGGGTCCGTCTGCTTGAGCACCATGCGATTGCGCGATAATCCGTGATGCAATGTCAGCAGCCGCCCGAGCGGCTGTCGCGCGAACTTCTGCAACGGCACTTCGTTCTGCTGCGCCGATTTTGTCCTCGGCCATTTTTGCGCGGCGTAAGGTCAGGTCGGCCGCGCGCACTTCAGCCGCTGCAAGCAGCGCTTTCGCCTCGGCCTCGGCATGCCCGATAATCGCGGCAGCGTCTCCAGCACTGGCTTGGCTCTGCTTTTGTGCACTCGCAAGAAGGGCTTCTGCTTCTGCCCGGATCGCTTGTGCTTCGTCCAGCGTGCGGCGAGTTTCCGCGATCCGTGCATCGAGTGCGTCCGTGATTAGCTTAGGCGCCTTTGCGATAAAAATCGCGATCAGGATGAATATCGTCAGGCCAACATAGACCCAGCCCTCGGCGCTCAGCCCGAGAAGTTCGGGGCCATGCTCGCCGCTATATGCCGCACCATTGGCTTCGGTCGTTGCGCTGGTTTCGGTTGCCATGTTTATGCCGCCAATGCTGTTTTAGCAGCCACTGCGACCGCCTTGGCATCGGGACGTTTGCCCGTCAGTCGTTCGACGATGTCCGACGCGGCATCGGCTGCAACGCTTTCAATTTCGTCAAGCGCCTTACTCCGCGCTTCGGACAAGGAAGCATCAGCTGCCGCTGCCTTTTCTGCAATAACGGCATTACCGGCTGCGATAGCCTTTTCAACATTTGCTGCCGCTTTGGCTTTTGCATCAGCAATGGCTGTTCGCGCCGATTTATGCGCTTCTTCGATACCATTGGCATAGGTCTCAGCCATTTTATCGGCCTCGTCCTTAGCTCGTTCGGCCGTCGCGATATCGCCGGTCACTTGATTCTCGCGGTCATCAATAGTTTTTGCAAGCTTAGGCAATGTCATACGCACGATCCCAAAATACAGGATTGCAAACGCAAGACCGAGCCAGAACAGTTGGGCCCAGATAATCGGGTTGGCGAAATCAAACTGGGGCATCGCGGACGACCGCTCCGATCAGGTTTTAGGAGAACGCGAGCGCGAGTGCGACAACAGCGGCAATCAGGCCGAGCGC
>JANODH010000385.1:0-23012 GCA_031412595.1 Sphingomonas sp.
ATCGACCGTGATCTGCGGCGACAAATCGGCCGCGCGCGCAGCCACGATACCGCCGGCCTTGGCTTCCATGATCGCTTCTTCGAGCATCGATTGATAAAGCTCGAAGCCGACTTCGCGGATATGCCCCGATTGCTCGTCGCCAAGCAGATTTCCCGCGCCACGAATGTCGAGGTCATGTGACGCAAGTTGAAAGCCAGCGCCCAAACTATCGAGATCGCTCAACACTTTCAGCCGCTTTTCAGCGCCTTCGGTCATCTGCCGCCCCGTTGCGGTCGTCATATAAGCATAGGCCCGCGTTTTCGATCGCCCCACGCGGCCGCGAAGCTGATAGAGCTGCGCGAGGCCGAAACGATCCGCGCGGTGGATGATCAGCGTATTCGCGCTCGGAATGTCGAGGCCCGATTCGACGATGGTGGTCGACAGCAGCACATCATATTTCCGGTCATAAAAGGCCGACATGCGCTCTTCGACTTCGGTCGGCGACATTTGCCCGTGCGCCGTCACCATCCGCACTTCGGGCACTTCGGTGCGCAGGAATTCTTCGATATCGGGCAGGTCGGCAATGCGTGGCGCGACGAAGAAACTCTGCCCGCCACGATAATGTTCGCGCAGTAGTGCTTCACGCAAAACCACCGGATCCCACGGCATGATGTAAGTGCGGACAGCAAGCCGATCGACCGGCGGTGTCTGGATGACCGACAATTCGCGCAGGCCCGACATCGCCATTTGAAGGGTGCGGGGGATCGGCGTCGCGGTCAGGGTTAGCATGTGGACGTCGGTCTTGAGCGCTTTCAGTCGCTCTTTGTGCGTCACGCCGAACCGCTGTTCTTCGTCGACGATGACCAGCCCCAAGCGCTTGAATTCGAGCCCCTTGGTCAACAGCGCATGCGTGCCGACGACGATATCGACACGCCCGTCGCTGAGGCCTTCTTTGGTGGATTTGGCCTCGGCAGCGGTAACAAGCCGTGACAAGCGCCCGATGTTCAGCGGGAACCCCTGAAACCGCTCGACGAAAGTCCGGTGATGCTGGCGCGCGAGCAGCGTTGTCGGACAGATCAGCGCGACCTGGTGCCCCGCCATTGCGGCAGTGAATGCCGCGCGCAAGGCCACTTCGGTTTTACCGAAGCCGACGTCACCGCACACGAGCCGATCCATCGGCGTGCCGCTGGCAAGGTCGCCAAGCACATCTTCGATCGCGCGATCCTGATCGTCGGTTTCCTGATAGGGAAAGCGATCGACGAATTCGTTGAAACTGCCGTCGCGCTCGATCACATCGGCGGGGCGTAGCGCGCGTTCGGCGGCCACGGCAATGAGTTCGCCCGCGATTTCGCGGATGCGCTCCTTCATTTTCGATTTGCGGCGCTGCCACGCTTCGCCGCCCAGACGGTCGAGCGAAACGCCGTCGCTTTCGGAGCCGTAGCGTGAGAGCACGTCGAGATTTTCGACCGGCACAAACAGCTTGTCGCCGCCCGCATAGGTCAGCGCGACGCAATCATGCGGACTTTGCCCGACCGGAATCGAAACAAGTCCCTCATATCGTCCGATGCCGTGATCGCGGTGGACGACGAAATCGCCGGGCGAGAGCATGGCAAGTTCGGACAGGAATGCGTCTGCGCTTTTCTTGCGCTTGTTGCGGCGAACGAGGCGATCGCCCAGCAGATCTTGCTCGGTGACAATGGCAACTGCTGGCGCCTTGAAGCCATGATCAAGCGGCAAGACGACTAGTGCCACGGCACCGCTTGCTGCGATCCCTTGTGCGTCCTGCCAGCTGGCGGCCATCGCGGTGCGTTCGATGCCGTGATCGGCAATCAGCCCCGAAATGCGCTCGCGCGATCCGGTCGAATAGCTGGCAAGGATCAGCCCGGTTTTCCCGAGTGTCTTGGCATAGTCGGCAAGTGCTTCGTAGACATTTTCAGAACGGCTGCGCTCCGCCCCGAAATCGCGCGGTCCTTCGATGCCGAAGTTCAGCACTTTGGTCGATGCTGGCTCCTGAAATGCCGTCGCCAGATGGATCGGACGGTCCGCGATCGCGCTGTCCCAGTCCTTCGACGTCAAATATAACGCTTCCGAAGGCAGGGGCCGATAACTTCCCGGATCCGACGACGTCGCGCGCACGCGATTGGCATGATAATCGGTAATTGCATCGAAACGCGCTTCGGCTGCGCCAATACTGCCGGCATCGCGCACGATGATGTCGCTGTCGGTCAGATGGTCGAACAGCGTCGCCATTCGCTCTTCGATCAGCGGGAGCCAATGGTCCATGCCCGACAAACGGCGCCCCTCGCTGATTGCCTGATAAAGCGGATCGCCCGTCGCCGTTGCACCGAAACGATCGCGATATCGCGTGCGAAAGCGCTTGATCGATTCCTCATCAAGCAATGATTCCGAAGCCGGCAGCAGCGTGAAGCTGTCGATCCGAGCGATCGTGCGCTGGTCGGCCGGATCGAACGCACGGACACTTTCGATCTCGTCACCGAAGAAATCGAGGCGCAGCGCATGTGCCATGCCAGCTGGATAAAGATCGACAAGGCTCCCGCGCACGGCAAAATCGCCGGCATCAGCAACGGTCTCGCTGCGAACATAGCCATTTGCCGAGAGCAGCTTGGCCAGCGCATCGCGGTCGATCCGTTCGCCGGGCGCCAGTTTTGCCGTCAGCGCGCGCAGGCGAAACGGGGTCAGAGTGCGCTGGGTCACGGCGTTGACTGTCGTAACCAGCAATTGCGGTTTCGTCGTCTTGGCCTGCAGCGCCGCCAGCGTCGCCATCCGCTCGGATGTGACGCGCAAGCTCGGCGATGCCCGATCATATGGCAGACAGTCCCACGCTGGGAACTGGAGGATTTCAATTTCGGGGGCAAACCACGTCGCTGCATCGGCAACGGCGCGCACTGCCGCATCATCAGCTGCAATCAGCACGGCGCGTGTCGCGGCAGCGCGCGTCAGATCGGCCATCAGCGATGGCAAAAAACCGTCAGGCACGCCTGCCAGCGTCAGGGGTGCCGACGCTGACTTAATTTTGGCGATGTCGGTCATTCAGGCGTCGGAATATAATCGAGTTGTTGCATCGCGGTCATCAATTGTCCGGCAACCCGCGCGGGTGGTTCCTTGCTGCCGATCGCCCATGCCATGATGTCGACGTCTTCTTCGTCCATCAGGCTTTCGTACCAGCTGATTTCGGCGTCGCTCCAAGTGGCAGCATAGCGGTCATAAAACCCGCCCACCATCAGGTCCGCTTCTTTCGTCCCACGATGCCAGCTGCGAAAGCGCAGACGCTTCAGGCGGATTTCCCGATCCAACGATAGTCTCCAATGCAAAACGCCCCCCCGCGACAAACGCGGGGAGGTTGGTGTAGGACTGCCCTAACCATGCGACCCGATCTTCTCAATCCGCTATTCGCCGAAATCGAAGTCCTAAAGGGTGTCGGTGCGGCGCTGGCAAAACCATTGGGGCGATTGGGCCTCGCGCGCGTGATCGATGTGCTGTTTCATTTGCCGATCGGGTCTGTCGTGCGTTCGAAAGTCGACCGCCTTGATGACGCCGTGCCGGGCACGCAGATCGGTGTTGTCGTCACGCCTGTCGAGTACAAGCAAAGCGGCATGCGCGGGCCGCTTCGGGTCCAGGCAGTGGACAGTGCAGGCGATTATCTCAGCCTGACCTACTTCGGCGGACACACCGGCTATGCCCGCAAGCTGTTGCCGCTCGGCGAGGCGAAACTCGTCACCGGAAAGCTCGAATTATACGGGCAAGAGCGCCAGATGGTTCATCCCGACCAGGTCCTCGAACCCGGGGACACTGTGGTCCTGAAAGAAGCGATCTACCCTTTGTCGGAAGGGCTGACCACGCGTCGGTTTGGCCAGCTGGCAGCACAGGCCATCGCGCGCGCCCCTGCGCTTCCCGAATGGATCGAACCGACGCTTCTTGCCAGGCGTGACTGGCCATCGTGGCGCGACGCGATCGAAACGACGCACGAGGCACCCGAAGATGCGGCAGCGCGCGACCGGCTGGCGTATGACGAAGTGTTCGCAAACCAGCTTGCGCTGATGCTCGTGCGTGCGTCGTCCCGGCGGCGGCGCGGGACGCCACTGTCTGGTGATGGGCGGTATCGTGGCGCGCTGCGGCTCCCTTATGCGCTCACGGGTGCACAGCAACGGACAATCGGCGAGATCGAAGGCGACATGGCGCAGTCAACGCCAATGGTGCGCTTGCTTCAGGGCGATGTGGGATCGGGCAAGACGCTGGTCGCACTGCATGCCCTGCTGATCGCTGTCGAAGCCGGCGCACAAGGTGCAATGCTTGCGCCGACCGAAATCCTCGCGCGCCAGCATTTCGACAGCCTTTCGCGGCTTCTGGCGGGTGTCGATGTCCGCATCGCGATTCTGACTGGCCGCGACAAGGGGAGGGTGCGCGAAGCAACGTTGATGGGGCTCGCCGACGGCAGCATCGATATCCTGATCGGGACGCATGCGATTTTTCAGGAAGCCGTGACCTACAAGCGGCTAGGGCTGGCAGTCGTTGACGAGCAGCACCGCTTTGGCGTTTCGCAACGATTGCTGCTCACGAGCAAAGCGCAAACGCCACCGCATCTGCTGGCAATGACGGCAACGCCGATCCCGCGAACACTGACGCTCACCAATTACGGCGAGATGGATGTCAGCCGCATCGACGAAATGCCACCGGGGCGAACACCTGTCGAAACGCGTGTGATTGCCGCGGACCGGATCGACGAGATCGTCGCGGGGCTCGAACGGCATATTTCGACGGGCAAGCAGGCTTTCTGGGTCTGTCCGCTGGCCGAGGAAAACGAGATGGCTGATCGTGCGGCAGCCGAAGCGCGCGCGGCGTCACTCAAGCTACGTTTTGGCGAAATTGTCGGTCTCGTCCACGGACGGATGAAGGGCCCGGAAAAGGATGCCGTGATGGAAGCTTTTGCCGGCGGCGCGCTGAAAGTGCTGGTGGCCACGACAGTCATCGAAGTCGGCGTCGACGTGCCCAATGCCTCGCTGATCGTTGTCGAGGATGCCGAACGGTTTGGTCTTGCTCAGCTTCACCAGTTGCGCGGCCGCGTCGGGCGGGGCGCCGAAAAATCGGTATGCCTGCTGCTGCGCGGTAATGGCCTCAGCGAAACCGCGCGGGCCCGGCTGGCGCTTATGCGCGAAACCACCGATGGCTTTCGTATTGCCGAAGAGGATTTGCGCTTGCGCGGCGGCGGTGAAGTGCTCGGCACGAAACAATCGGGCGAAGCGCGGTTTCGGCTGGCGACAGCTGAGCAAGTCTATGCGTTCAGCCCGATTGCAACCGACGATGCCCGGCTCTTGGTCGATCGCGATGGCGGGCTCGACGGGCCCCGCGGACAGGCAGCGCGCATCGCGCTTTATCTTTTCGAACGTGATTCAGCTGTTGCGTTGTTACGTTCGGGCTAGCCGAACAACTTGCAAAAGACCGCCAGTTCGTCGGGATCGATCGGATCGCGAAACTGAACGCCGACGCGTTCGGCCAGTACCCAGACGACGGTTGCCCGTATCCAGCCGATTGTCGGCAAATCGATTCGCACGGGATCGCGCTCGCACAGCGGGGCCTCGGTAATCGCCATGAGGCCGCCGTTCGACAGATTGAGAATCTGCACACCGAACGTCCGCCCTTCGCGGTCGCACATCAGCGTGTCGAGTGCCACCGATGCACGCTCGCGCTTGCGCCGCTCGGTTTCGAGCATCTGCATGGTCATATCAGGGGCTAACGCGGTCATAGATTGTCAATGGGGCGTCAATGCTGGCGCAGCCGTCAACAGGCGCAGTTAAAGTCACACTTACCTTATAATTAGGCCATGTAGTTTTTTTCCCGCAGAAACGCGCACGGGCTCAGTGCCGGGCGTGACCAGAGTGTCTTCCCTTGCCTTTTCGCCATCGACCCTGGCACCACCCCCGGCGATGAGGCGTCGTGCTTCGCCTCTCGACGCGACAAAGCGCAATGCTAGCAGGGCATCGACGATGTTGATGGCATCCGTGGCAATCGCATGGCTTGGCAGTGCATCGCCTTTTACCTGATCGCCATGCGCAAGCGCAGTTGCAGCGTCGGCAAGTATTTTCTTGGCCTCGTTTTCCTCTTCACCCTCGAGCATTTCCAGACGTGCGATTTCGTCGAGCGGCAAATCAGTGAACAGTCGCAGAAACCTTCCGACATCCGCCGCTTGCGTGTTGCGCCAGAAAGTCCAGTAATCATAAGGGCGTAGCGCATCTTCGTTCAGCCAGATCGCGCCTGCGGCCGTCTTGCCCATCTTGCCGCCATCGGCCGTCGTGATCAGCGGCGTGGTCAGCCCGAACATTTGTGCGCCATCGATCCGGCGCGTCAATTCGATCCCGTTGACGATATTCCCCCACTGATCGCTACCGCCCATTTGCAATCGGCAGGCCGACCGGCGCGAGAGTTCCAGAAAGTCGTACGCCTGCAGAATCATGTAATTGAATTCGAGGAAAGTCAGCGGCTGTTCGCGTTCGAGCCGGAGCTTCACCGAATCGAACGTCAGCATCCGATTGATCGTGAAGTGCTTGCCGACGTCGCGCAGAAACGGGATGTATTCGAGCGCGTCGAGCCAGTCGGCATTATTGACGATTACGGCGTCGCTCGGGCCATCACCGAACGTCAAAAACCGTTCAAACACCCGCCGGATGCTGGCGATATTCGCGACAATGTCGGCGTCGGTCAGCAGTTTGCGCGATTCATCCTTGCCCGATGGATCACCGACTTTGGTCGTCCCGCCGCCCATCAGCACGATCGGTTTGTGCCCCGCTTGCTGCAAGCGGCGAAGCATCATGATCTGAACAAGACTACCGACGTGCAGGCTCGGTGCCGTTGCGTCAAAACCGATATAGCCCGGAATAATCTGACTTTGGGCAAGCGCATCGAGCCCAGTGGCGTCGGTAAGTTGGTGGATGTAGCCGCGCGTATCGAGCAGGCGGAGCAGATCTGATTCGTAAGCCATGCGGCGGTCCCTAAACGTTATGCACCGATCTTGTCTAAGTTCGGGCCTTCGCTCTATGCCCGCTGGCGATGAAATCACTGATGCCGCACCCGAATAGCCCCGCAGGATCGATCACCGGCATCGACGCTGACGTTGTCGTGACGCCCACGGGATGCCGCGCCATATTCGTTGCAACGGGTGACTTGTCACAGATTGCAGTGCCAAAGGTTGAAGCCGATCGCGGGCCGCGCGATGATCTGTGGCGAAGGACTTGTTTCGAGATATTCTGGCAACCGGCGGGCGGTTCTGCGTATCGCGAGTTCAATCTCTCGCCATCGTCGCAATGGGCCTCTTATGATTTCGACGATTGCCGCTTGGGGATGCGCAATGCACCGGCAAAAGTCGTAATTGATGTATTCGCGACCTCTGAACGGCTGCGGCTGGACGCACGTATCGAATCCGAATTGTTGCGACCTGCCTACGTTGCGCTCAACGCAATTATCGAGGGCGCCGACGGAATCTACCAGTACTGGGCATTAGCGTTTGCGGATGGTGCGCCCGACTTTCACAGCAGTGTTTGTCGCACCTTGGTCGTTTAACGGGGAAACAGAATGGAATTCGGGATCGATCGCCTCCTCGCCGAGCCGCAACTGCGCAAATCGCTCGAAGGCAAGCGTGTGGCGTTGCTGGCTCATCCGGCGTCGGTTACGCAAGGCCTTGTTCATTCGCTCGATGCGCTGATCGCGTCTGACATTAATATCACTGCGGCGTTCGGACCGCAGCACGGCTTGCGCGGTGACAAACAGGACAACATGGTCGAATCATCTGACTTTCGTGATCCGGTTCATGGCGTGCCCATCTTCAGTCTGTACGGCGAAGTGCGTCGCCCGACCGCACAGTCAATGGACATGTTCGACATTATTCTGATCGATCTACAGGATCTTGGCTGCCGGATTTACACGTTCATCACGACCTTGCTTTACGTTCTCGAAGCGGCGGCAGAGCACGGAAAGACAGTGTGGGTGCTCGATCGCCCCAATCCTACAGGACGGCCAGTCGAGGGTCTAACACTTCGCGCAGGCTGGGAAAGCTTTGTCGGTGCCGGGCCGATGCCGATGCGCCACGGGTTGACGCTCGGAGAAATGGGCCGCTGGTTTATCGATCATTTCAAGATCGACGTTCATTACCGGGTGATCGAGATGACTGGCTACGAACCAGATGCCGTGCCGGGTTTCGGCTGGCCGACCGACCGGCTGTGGATCAACCCCAGCCCAAATGCACCGAACCTTGCGATGGCGCGGGCCTATGCCGGCACGGTCATGCTTGAAGGAACCATGCTTTCCGAAGGGCGCGGGACGACGCGTCCGCTCGAGCTCTTCGGCGCGCCCGATATCGACGCTCGCGCAGTGATGGCCGAAATGCAACGGATCGCGCCGCATTGGCTTCAAGGCTGCCATTTACGCGAAATCTGGTTCGAGCCGACGTTCCACAAGCATGTCGGCATGCTTTGTCACGGGGTGCAGATTCATGCCGATGGCAAATTTTACGATCATCACGCATTCAAGCCGTGGCGCGTGCAGGTGCTTGCTTTCAAGGCGATCCGGAACTTGCATCCGGGTTATCCGCTGTGGCGCGATTTTCCCTATGAATATGCGTTCGGCAAGCTGGCGATCGACGTGATCAATGGCGGTCCTGCGCTTCGGCTGTGGGTCGACAATCCCGCATCTGCGCCGCATGATCTGGATGCCATAACAGTCAATGACGAGGTCGATTGGGTCGAACGGCGACGCAGTCACCTGCTTTATTGAAAAGCTGAAACTTCCCTAACGGGCCGTACACTGCGTGTTTACGCCCTTTTGTTACACCAACGATGGATAGCGGCGGAACGGGATCGCGTCTGCCGTTTTTGGCGTAGCGTTTTTTGAAGGATCGGCATGATCGGACAGGCACTCACTTCGGGTCAGACCCGCGATAATGCCGAGGCTTTGCTGTCGCTGGTCCGCGCCGAAGGCAGCACGTCGCATCGTTATCCGAAATCGGACGTGTTGACCGCCGGGCCCGAAGCAGCGCGAAACGTGGCCGATATCGTGCACTTGCTATGCCTGTTGCATGGCCGTCATCCCGGTGTCGTCGATCACGCAATTGCTCGCGTAACCAATCCGGCCACGCGCGCCTTCCTAAGCGATGCTGCCGATGCTTTCGCCGGTGAGCGCGCGTTGCTTACGCGGCTCGTCGTTGCCGTTGGGCCGTTGCCGAGTACGCCGGGGCAGGCAGATACCGAAACCGCTGTGCTTGCGCAGCACCATGCACTCGACATGCTTGCACAATCCGAACGGACTGGTTGTGCGCTTGGCGCGGCATTGGCGCTGTTGGCGGATTGGGCAGCCATCCGGCCCGTGCTTGATACGGCTGCGCGTCGGTTGTCGTTGGACTTCGACCGCACGGATCTGCCGAATGCCGACGTGCTGGCAACCGTCATTAAGGCCGCAGAAAATACACCAGCTGCCGACCGTGCGATGTTATTTGGCGCGCAACAAATCGTTGCACAGCATCGCGGCCTTTGGGACTTGCTTGAAGCACGCGCGCTCGCCCGCAGTAACTATTAAAGCGCTTGCTTTGCGGCGATCCGCTCGCCTAACGACGTTGACGTAAACGTCAAAGGCGCGAACGAATGAAGTTCAAAGGCACATCCGATTATGTTGCAACTGATGATCTGAAGGTCGCGGTCAATGCCGCCGTGACGTTGCGCCGCCCGTTACTGGTCAAGGGCGAACCCGGCACGGGCAAGACTGTCCTCGCGCATGAAATTGCAAAGTCGATGGGCGCGCCGCTGATCCAGTGGCACGTAAAATCGACGACCAAAGCGCATCAGGGTCTTTATGAGTATGATGCCGTGGCGCGTCTTCGCGACGGTCAGCTCGGCGATGAACGCGTCCACGATATTTCTAATTACATCCGCAAGGGCAAATTATGGGAAGCGTTCACGTCGCCAGTGCTTCCCGTGCTCCTAATCGACGAAATCGACAAAGCCGACATCGAATTTCCGAACGACCTGCTGCAGGAACTCGATCGCATGTCGTTCGATGTTTACGAAACGCATGAGACGATCGCAGCTGTCGAGCGTCCGATCGTCATCATCACGTCGAACAACGAGAAAGAACTGCCCGATGCCTTTCTGCGTCGCTGCTTTTTCCATTACATCAAGTTTCCCGACCGCGACACGATGCAGGCAATCGTCGACGTGCATTTCCCGGGCATCCAGAAAATCCTCGTCAAGAAGGCGATGGATATATTCTATGATGTTCGCGAAGTGCCTGGCCTCAAGAAAAAGCCTTCGACCAGCGAATTGCTCGACTGGCTGAAGCTGCTTCTTGCCGAAGATATGCCGCTCGATGTCCTGCAGTCGCGCGATCCGTCAAAGGCCATTCCGCCGCTTCATGGTGCACTCCTGAAAAACGAACAGGATGTAATGCTGTTCGAACGGCTCGCGTTTATGGCACGGCGGCAAGGGGCTAACAATTAGCGGCTTGCAGCGTAAGCGACTTCGAGGTTTCCATAACGCTGCCCCTTAAAATACAGCGGCACGAACACATTCTTTATCGTTCGGTACCCATTTTCGCCGAGGTTCTGGCGGTAGGTCGTCAGCATGAAGTCGGCATCGGACGCGACAGCGCGCCTTGTTGCATCGTCCATGTAATTGCATCGGTTTCGGCAATGGAGTGCATTCCACGCGGGATCGTTCGCGCGTTGCGGCAGCGACCGCGCTGAAATGTGCGTGGGCAGATAGCCGTTCATGTCGGTGATCACAGCTCCCGTGATCGACGTGTCTGCTTCGCAAATTTCATCGAGCAGCGGGCGGACGATCTGATCCGCAATTGCACAAAAATCATTCATGAATTGTAGCGGGTTGCTACCTGCAACGGCGCGATAGTTCTTGTCGAAGACCGCATCCATCGTGATAATATTTTTCGCAATTGCCGCTTCGACGGCGTTGCGGACCGTTTCAGTTGCGTTCAGCGCGATGTCGACGAAATGCCGTTCGGCCATTGCAAAGCCGCTGTGGACGATGGTGTCGAGCATCTGGTTCGCGCTCACTTCGAGTGCCCCCATATCGGCAATCGCGCCATCGAGTTTGGCACGATTGGCGTCGGCTGCGTTGGCAAAACCTTCGAGTTCGTCGCTTACGCGGCAAACGCTGTCGTGGATCAGGATTGTCGAGCGCGCGATGTCGTCTGTCTGCCGGTCCACTTGCCCGACAAGGTCGATCACGCCAGCGACTGTTTCGTTTATCTGGGCAAAGCCGGCTTCCGCTCGGCGGCTGCAGGCCATGCCATTTTGAATTTCGCTAACGAACGTTGCGCCTTCGTCCGACAATGAGTCCATTGTCACGCCGATTTCGTCGATCGCTGTTCGCGTATCGCTTGCCAGCTTCTTCACTTCGGCTGCGACAACAGCGAATGTCCGGCCCGCATCGCCCGCGCGCTCGGCTTCGATTGCGGCGTTGAGTGCAAGCATGTTGGTCGTCCGCGCGATCCCGTCAATGATCTGCGTGGTGCGGCGCACCTGTTCCATGGCAGATGAGAAGTTGGTCAGCTGCCCACCGAGCCGCGACACCATCGTCGTCAGCTCGCTTAAGTCCGCGATTGACGTTGCAATGATATCAGCCCCGACTTTCAATCGCCCGCGCGCACTTTCAGAGAGCATGCGAGCCTCGTCGGTCGCATCGGCGACCTGCCGTTGATCTGTTTCGAGGCTCGCCATCACGGCCTGCAATTCGGACAGAGTTTTGGCCTGGGCAGCAACGCTTGCGGCAACGATCTGAACCTGACCTGCTGCATCGGTACAGCCGATCGCCAGCGCGCCCGACTGTTCAGCAGCTTTGTCCATCAAGCGAGGATCGACAGGCTGGATTGGCGAATGGTGCATGGAACGGCCCTTTAGAATGCCACACGGATAACGCAGAAGCTCTTGCGAAGGCGTTAACCAAGCGCTCTGCCTTGCCGCGACTTCAAACGATCGGCATAGTTCTTGGATGTTCCTAAATTTCCTCGATGAGTTACGCGCTGCCGGTATCCCCGCCAGTATGAAAGAACATCTGATTCTGCTCGAAGCGCTCGACAGTGACGTTATCGAACAAACGCCCGAGCAATTTTATTTTCTGTCGCGGGCCGTCTACGTCAAGGATGAGGGATTGATCGACCGGTTCGATCAGGTTTTTGCAAAAGTGTTCAAAGGGATTGCGACAACATTCGGCGAGGAGAATGCCGAGATACCCGCCGACTGGCTGCGTGCTGTTGCCGAACAATTCCTGTCCGCCGAGGAAATGGCCGAAATCGAGAAGCTGGGCTCATGGGACGAGCTCATGGAAACGCTGAAGCAGCGGCTCGAGGAACAAAAGGAACGTCACGAAGGCGGCAACAAATGGATCGGCACCGGTGGGACGTCGCCATTCGGCAACAGCGGCTATAATCCCGAGGGCGTCCGCATCGGTCGCGAGGGCAAGCACGGCCGTGCCCTGAAAGTGTGGGACAAGCGCGAATTCAGAAACCTCGATTCAACCAAGGAATTAGGCACGCGCAATATCAAAATCGCTTTGCGCCGCCTCCGCCGTTTCGCGCGTGAAGGCGCGCTCGACGAACTCGACATCGATGCTACGATCAACGGGACAGCGCGTCAGGGCTGGCTCGACATCCATATGCGCGCCGAGCGTCACAATGCCGTCAAGCTGTTGCTGTTTCTCGATGTCGGCGGTTCGATGGATCCGCATATCAAGCTGTGCGAGGAATTGTTCAGTGCGGCCACGTCCGAATTCAAAAACCTCGAGTTCTTCTATTTCCACAACTGCCCGTATGAAGGAGTCTGGAAAGACAATAAGCGCCGATTTACCGAGCGGACGCCGACTTGGGATGTGCTCCACAAATATGGCCATGATTATAAACTGATTTTTGTGGGCGACGCATCGATGAGTCCCTACGAGATTTCGCATCCCGGTGGCTCGGTCGAGCATTTCAACGAAGAGTCGGGGACGACATGGATGCAGCGCCTGACAACCACTTATCCAGCGGCCGCATGGCTTAATCCGATGCCGGAAACGCATTGGGGTTATTCGCAGTCTATCAGTATTCTGAAGAATCTGATGAATGACCGAATGTACCCGCTTACACTAGGCGGTCTGGACGATGCAATGCGAACGCTGACGCGTAAAACTTAGGCGTTCATATTCAACTGCAGCTGCTGCGCTTTCTGCCAGAATTTCTGTGCCAGATCCCGGCGACGTTCGCGCGCCTGTTCGGTTACCGCACGCGTGGCTGCGGTCGTTTCCTCGGCTGCGCGCCTCGAATAATAGCGAAAGTCAGATTCCATTTTGTGCGACCCCCGGATCGATTCGTCCAAAGTTTATCGTGGAGAGGTTACGAAAGGGTTTGCAGTTGCGCAATGGAACGAAATCCGGCGTTATTGACCGGTGGACCTTGTCGCCATATCGCAACGTCAATGCCCCGGTAGCTCAGCAGGACAGAGCAACGGTTTCCTAAACCGCAGGTCGGGAGTTCGAGTCTCTCTCGGGGCACCAGCAGGACGTTTGCCGATGTCCGTAGTTTCTTACAATAGCCCCTGAAATCCAGTAGTTTCTAATAAAAGTCGTTCGTGACGGTTCGTCACTGGCCGTGGGCATTAACGGCGATCTGAGGGCCTTTTGGGGCTTTTGAAATAGGCCAGACTCAAAAGGCCTCCAGATGGCACTGTCCAACCATTCCATCCGCAACGCCCAGCCCAAACCGAAGGCCTATAAATTGGCCGACTCGATAGACCGTTATCTTTACGCGACGCCGACGGGCGGGCCGATGCAACCGTTGCAAATTCGCGTTGGGTTCTCGATCTGTTGATGCTCGCGCAATTGTCGATGCGAAGCGGGCAGGCGAATTGATGCGTGCCATCGATGGTAATGATGCGTGCGTGCCAATGATTGTGACATGCGTGATTTTGAAATCGCCGCCGATGTTGCAGAAATTTTGGGCCAGATACTCGATGGTTCTTGTCTTCAATCATGCATCGCCGCGAGCACTTTGTCGGGTGTCATCGGGAACGCGTACATTCGGGCACCGCACGCATTGTAAATTGCGTTGGCGATTGCCCCTGCTCCGCCGCACATGCCCAATTCGCCAATCCCTTTTGCTTGGATCAGACTCGCCACTGGATCAAGTTCCTCGACCATGATCACGTCGAGGTCAGTGATGTCACGGTGAACGGGCACATGATATTCTGCCAGGTCACAATTGACGAGATGACCGTCATTTGGGTCGAAATGCAGTGCCTCTGTCAAGGCGCTGCCGATGCACCAGACCATTCCACCAATACATTGCGACCGTGCCGTCTTTGCGTTGAGCACGCGGCCAAAGCCGAAGGCACCGGTCATGCGGCGAACTCGGGTTTCGCCGGTCCAGTGGTTGACGGCGACCTCGGCGAAGAATGCGCCGTAGCCCGATGCGACAAAGTTCTTTTCGACGGCGCCTGGTTCATAATGGCCGATTACCGAAATTGGCTTGCCGCCCATCAATTCGGTTAGCGAAACGGCAGTCTTGCCCGTATCGGCCTGTCCGTTTTTCAGTGTCAGTTTATCGGCTTTGACTTTCAGTCGGCCAGCAACTTCGATGCGGATGGCTTCACAGGCAAGGAAAACGGCAGAGCCAATCGACGCTGCCCCCCAGCTGCCCCCCGAACCGGGGCCGCGTGGATGCTGTGTATCGCCGAGTTGTACATCGACCGCATCTGCATTCAGCCCAAGCATTTCGCCCGTAATCTGGCCAATAATGGCGTAGGTGCCCGTCCCGATATCGGTCATGTCGGTTTCGACCCGTGCGGTGCCATCGGCGCATAGCGTCACCCGCGCCTTGGCCTCGCCGACATTATGAACGCGCGCCGCACTGGCGACTCCGGTTCCGATCCACCATTCGCCGTCACGCCGACTTCTCGGGGTCCGCGTACCCTTTTTCCAGCCAAATGATTTTGCACCTTCATTCAAGCAGTCGGCCAATTTGCGCGAGGAATATGGCGTGCCCTTGACCGGATGCTTGTCGGGCAAGTTGCGCAAGCGAAGCTCGACAGGATCGATACCCAGCTTTTCAGCTAGCTCGTCAATTGCCGCCTCAAGCGCTGGCATGCCGACCGCTTCGCCAGGCGCGCGCACCGATCCAGCAGTCATGCGATGAATGCGCGCAACGGAAATCTGCATGATCCTGTTTTCGCCAGCGTAAAGGAAATCGGTTGACTGCGTGACGGGTTCGGCAAATTCCTCATCGGGCAGATTCGATACGACGGCTTCATGCCCAATACCCGTAAACGTGCCGTCCGATTTTGCCGCCAGCCGCACGCGTTGCCGCGTTTCGGAACGACGCATGATGGTCTGGAATACCTGCTGACGCGACATGACCACGCGTACCGGCCGATTGAGTTCCATTGCCGCAACGGACGCAGCAACGACTTCCTCGCTGATGCCCAGTTTCGAGCCAAAGCCGCCGCCCACATAGCGGGAAATCAGCCTGATTTGCGATTGCTTCAGCCTCAAAGCGTCGGCGAGCTCTGCAATATTAAAATTGAGCATTTGCAGCGATGCGTGAACGGTCAGCATGTTGCCGTCCCACTGCGCGATTGCGGCATGCGGTTCCATCGCGGCGCTTGCGTGGCCTTCTGTCTTGAAGGTCAGATCGACGCATTGGTCAGCGTCCTCCATCGCTTTGTTGAGGTCGCCCTGGTTCGTGCCACCGGGTTGCGCTTCTGGTACGACCTTTTCTGGGCTGAACTCAGCATGATCGGTCGTGTATCCGACAACCAGGAATTTTGCGGCATCACGAGCCTGTTCGAACGTCTCTGCGACAACGAGCGCGACTGGCTGACCCCAGTATTGGACGTCACCGACGCTGTGCTCAGGTGCTTCGTTCGCGGTTCCTTGGGCTGGCCGCGCGATCATTCGTGGCTCGTTGATAACGGTGACGACACCCGGCATCGACAGCACCGACTTCTTGTCAATGCGCATTACCTTGCCGCGGGCACAGGTCGATGTAACGATGACGCCTTCAAGCATGCCGTCGATGCTATAATCCGCGGCGTAGGTCGCTGTTCCGCTGACCTTTAACAACCCCTCTGGCCGGTCGAGCGGCTTGCCGATGATACCTTGCGCCATATGATCGAGCACGTTGCGCTTGTCTGGCTTATCATGCTTCATGTGGGCGATCATGCCGAAATCTCCGTTGCTTCGCACAACGTCGCGATCAACGTCCGGCGCACGAGCGGTATCTTGTAATCATTTCCACCCACGCCACGCGCGTCTTCGACGAGAACGTCAGCCGTCTTTTCGAACAGCGCCATGTTCGGCTTTTCTCCGACCAGCAGCTGCATCAAGCGCTCGTCCACCCAGGGCTTTGGCGCAATGCTGCCAAACGCCAGATCGGCCCGCGCAATCTTGCCGTGTTTTACGTCGACGATCGCCGCGACCGAACACAGCGCGAAAGCATATGACGAGCGTTCGCGCACCTTTCGGTATAATTGTTTACCGCCGACTGGCGCTGGTAAATGGACGGCGACGACGAGTTCGCCTGGTTCTAGTATATTGTCCTGCTCGGCCGTATCGCCGGGGCAGCGATGAAAATTGCGCACCGCAACCATGCGGCGTTTATTATCGGGGCCGGCAATTTCGACGTGAGCGTCGAGCGCGGCCATCGCTACCGCCATATCGCCAGGATAGGTCGCGATACAGTGACGGCTTGCACCAAGGATTGCATGAATGCGCGCTACGCCCTTTACCGCGCCACAGCCAGAGCCCGGATCGCGCTTGTTGCATGGCTGGTCGATATTTGTGAAATAGGGGCAGCGCGTGCGCTGACCCAGATTGCCGCCGACACTTGCTCTGTTACGCAATTGCTGCGTGGCGCCGGCAAGGATCGCCCTGGCCAGCACCGGATAATCCGCCCGAATCCGCTGGTCGACCGCGACCGCAGTGTTCGATGCCAATGCCCCGATCCGCAAGCCCGCGTCCGCTTCCTCAATCCCGCGATCATCGAGCGAATTGAGGTCGATCAGGCGAGAAGGCGTTTCCACCTGCAACTTCATCAAATCAATAAGGTTCGTGCCACCGGCAATCACCTTCGTTCCGGCTTCAGCGCAAATTGCTGCTGCCTGTCTGAGCGATTCCGCACGGGTATATTCAAAAATTCTCATTGGCCTGCGCCCGCAACTTCGCGAATGGCCGCCAATATGTTCGGATACGCACCGCAGCGACACAAATTGCCGCTCATCCGTTCGCGAATTTCCTCGTCGGAGAGTGATGGCTTGGTGTGAATGTTTGCCGTTACGTCGCTTGGCCATCCTTCTGCAATTTCAGCTAGCATCGCGGTTGCTGAACAAATTTGGCCAGGGGTGCAGTATCCGCACTGGAAGCCATCATGCTTGACGAATGCCTGCTGCAATGCCGACGGATGTTCGGCGCTGCCGACACCTTCGATCGTGGTGACTTCGCAATTATCGTGCATGACCGCGAGGGTGAGACAGCTGTTGATACGCACGCCGTCCAGAAGCACCGTACAGGCACCGCATTGACCGTGGTCGCAGCCCTTCTTGGTGCCGGGAAGTCCTGCATGATCGCGGATGAAATCGAGCAGGCTGACACGCGGATCAGACGGAACTTGATACTCTACCCTGTTAATTACGATCGGCATTGTCGGACCTCCGCACGGAGAAGCGAAAAGACTGCATCTTGTTTCCGAAAAGCCAAAACTTTTTTTGGCGGACATAACGTATATTCGTGACCCCAACGGACCTCAGAGTATTATTGCGCCATAGAAACATGGTCGAAATTCTGGCCTACCTCGGGTTGGTACGCACACTGAGTAATGACGTGCAGCTAATTGCTCGAAGACTGCATGCACTATAATTGTACCGCTTAGCCGTTCGTTTCCGAGGGAACCTGACCCCGCGTCAGAAAAATAAAACCGAAGAACAGCATAAAAATGAAATCATTGGCTCCATAAATTGTATAAAATATGCCGGCGAGGACATCCATTTCATAAATAGAAGTCAAGGAACGCGAGCTTATTAAGGCCAGCCAAGCAATTACATACGCTAGCTTTTCGATAGCGAAAACACCCACTAGCCACCGCGCCTGATTATAGCTTTTGCAAACTGCGATATAAGCGAAGCCCCACAAAATGATCGAGATCAGCCCAAAGTAGCCCATCACATTGGGTTGGGTTGCCATCATCACATCGTTGGTGAAGCCTTTGGAGCATATGATCACACCCGAAATGTTGCTTAATCCAGCAATTATAAATCCTTTTTGGATCATGTTGTCCGTCATTTAAGGTCCTTTTCGAGCGTAAATAAGTTGTCTTGTACACCACTGGATAAGGACGGGAAACTCAGCGCAGTGACCGAAAAGGCCTGATGAATATTTTTAATCCAGTGGCGCTCCCCTCTGTAACGTCAAAATGCGGCGAGAACGGTCTGTTCGCGCTGGCGAAAGGGCAGACCCGGCGCTACGCTGAGCGAAGGACGATTAGGGGGGAACTACCTTTGCGCCGCTTTGCAACCTTCTGCGCTGCAGCGCTCCTCCTCAGTACGACTGCGCAGGCCAGCCCTTATCGCGCCGAAATCGTCCGCGACGACTGGGGCATATCGCACATCACTGGTCGGACCGATGCAGACGCGGTGTTTGGGATGGTCTATGCTCAAGCCGAGGATGACTTCAACCGGATCGAGATGAATTACCTTACTAGCCTCGGTCGCTTGGCCGAGGCTGAGGGTGAGAATGCGCTATGGCAGGACTTGCGCCAGCGGTTGTGGATCGATCAGGGTGCACTGCGGGCCGATTATGCGAACAGTCCGCCATGGCTCCGCAAATTGATGCAGGCTTGGGCCGCAGGCCTTAACCAGTATCTGATCGACCATCCGAAGGTAAGGCCCAGGGTGCTGACCCGGTTCGAACCGTGGATGGCGCTCAGCTTTTCCGAAGGCTCGATCGGCGGCGATATCAGCCGCGTTTCGCTTCGCCAGCTACAAGCCTTCTACGAACGTCGTACCATTGTGCAGACCGCAGAAGAACGCGGCCTGGTTCCGCGCGAGCCGACAGGCTCCAACGGCTTCGTCATTGCACCTTCGCATAGCGTTAGCGGCCATCCGCTGCTCCTCATCAACCCGCACACGAGCTTCTTCTTCCGTGCCGAGCAACAAGTGACAAGCGGGGAGGGGCTCAACGTTTATGGGGCGGCGACCTGGGGGCAGTTCTTCATCTATCAAGGCTTCAACCAAAGAGCGGGCTGGATGCATAGCAGTAGCACAGCCGATACAAGCGACGAGTTCGCCGTGACTGTGGAAGCGGTGGATGGCGGTCTTGGTTGGACGTACCGTTATGGCAACGAACGGCGCCCCGTGTCTGTCCGGACCGTTACGCTCGCTTACCGCCAACCCAATGGTTTGATGGGCAGCCGTACCTTCACAACCTATGCCACGCATCATGGCCCGATCGTTCGCGCCGAGGGGAACAGGTGGATCGCAACTGGCCTGATGCATCGGCCCGTTGCCGCGCTGCAACAGAGCTTTTTGCGCACCAAGGTTCGTGACATTGCCGGGTTTCGCCGGGTCGCGGCGTTGCAGGCAAACTCGTCCAACAACACGCTGTTCGCCAGTAACAGAGGCGAAACCGCGCTCTTCCTGCCGCAATTCATGCCGCGGCGCGATCCGCGCTTCGATTACACGCAGCCTGTCGACGGCAACGACCCGGCCACCGACTGGCAGGGGCTGCACGCGTTTGACGAACTGCCGCAAGTCGTCGATCCGGCCAATGGCTGGGCGATGAACGTCAACGACGGGCCATGGTGGGCGGCGGGAAGTGACAGCCCTCGCCAGTCAGCTTACCCGCGCTATTTCGACCAGGTCGGTCGCCGCGCGCGCACCGCCGCTGCAATACGGGTACTAGCGGCGCGACCCCGCTTTACACTCGATCAACTGGTTGAAGTGACCTACGATCCATGGATACCGTTGTTCGCCGAGCAGTTGCCGGCACTGGTTGCCGCGCAGGCGCGCAATCCCGACCCTGCGCGTGCGCAGGCTGTTGCACTCCTTGCGGCGTGGGACAATCGCTGGAGCGTGACCTCAACCGAAACCAGCCTCGCTGTGTTCTGGGCCGATGCGTTGTGGGAACGGGTCGCCTTAGCCGCCGGGGTTCCGCTGGCCTCGGTCCAACCGCGTCTGATGGCGCAAGCCAGCGAAACCGACAAGCTCGCTGCGCTTGACGCCGGTATAGCCCGGCTCAGTGCGGACTTCGGTTCATGGCGCGTGCCGTGGGGCGAAATCAATCGCTTTCAGCGACTCGATGGGGCCATCGTCCAGACATTCGACGATGCCCGGCCAAGTGTCCCGGTGCCGTTTGTCTCGGCAAACTGGGGTTCGCTCGCCTCGTTCGGCGCACGGCGTTATCCGGGAACCCGGCGTTACTATGGTGATTATGGCAATAGCTTTGTTGCAGTGGTTGAATTCGGGCCACGTGTCCGCGCTCGCGCGGTGACGGTCGGTGGCCTGAGCAGTGACCCCGCCTCGCCGCACTTCAACGATCAAGCGCAGCGCTATGCGCAAGGGAACTTGCGGACAGTGTATTTTTATCCCGATGAGTTAGCTGGGAGAGTGCGTTCACGCCAGGTGGTGCGCCAAGAATAGCGCGATGAGCGACCATAAGGCATGGCTACGCCGCTTGCTGCCGCGCCAAATTCGGCGAGTATGAGCCTATGGCCGAGTGCAAACTTTTTCATGTCTGAAGGACAGTTTCATGAGCGAAACCGATTGTCACAAGATTTGATTTAATATGGTGCTCGAAGCGACTATCCATCGCTATCCGACCACGATGTCTTTCAGCTCTTAAGCCGATATCCGGTGCGAAACATCCAGGCGATCACGGCAAGGCAAATCGCGAGAAAGCTCGCGACTGCGATTAGGCTAACCCCGATGGCGACGTCGCCCTTGTCAAAGAAGGTCCAGCGAAAGCCGCTGATCAAATAGACCACGGGATTGAACAGCGTCACCGTACGCCAGGCGGGTGGGAGCATGTCGATCGAATAGAATGCGCCGCCGAGGAACGTCATCGGCGTGACCAGCAGCAGTGGTATAACCTGAAGTTGTTCGAAGCTTTTGGCCCAGATGCCGATGATGAACCCGAACAGGCTGAAAGTGATTGCGATTAGCGCCATGAAGGCCAGCATTGCGATCGGATGCGCGATGTCGATGCGGACGAACAAGGTTGAGGTCGCGAGGATAACGAGTCCGAGCAGCGTCGATTTGGTCGCCGCAGCGCCGACATAAGCGACCACTGTTTCAAATGCCGAGATCGGCGCCGACAACAGCTCGTAAATCGTGCCTGACCATTTGGGCATGTAGATGCCAAAGCTCGCATTGAAGATGCTTTCGGTAAACATCGACAACATGATCAGTCCTGGCACAATGAAAGCTGCATAGGGCACGCCGCCGATTTCGGTCATGCGGCTGCCGATCGCCGAGCCGAACACGACAAAATAAAGCGACGTGGTGATAACCGGAGTCAATAAGCTGGTCAGCAACGTCCGGCGGAAGCGATCCAGCTCGAAGCGGTAGATCGACCAGACGCCATGGGCGTTGAACCGGCTCATGCCGCGGCCTGTT
The DNA here is from genome assembly GCA_031412595.1 of Sphingomonas sp. Lineage (GTDB taxonomy): Bacteria > Pseudomonadota > Alphaproteobacteria > Sphingomonadales > Sphingomonadaceae > Sphingomonas_O. The sequence continues at coordinate 21,629 of JANODH010000385.1, forward strand.
CTTCATGAACGAGGCCGACGAAGATGTCTTCAAGCGAACTCTGCTCGGTATGCAAATCCTTGAACGCGATCCCCGCTTCGTCGAGCGCACGGAGCAGCGCGGGCACGTCGTTGTTGTGCCCGGTCGCATCGAATTCGTAGCGCAGGGCGTGGCCCTGGTCGTGCAAGGCAAGCGCCCAAGCAGCGAGCGCGGCGGGCAGGGCGCCAAGCGGTTCTGCGAGTGTCAGCGTCAGTGTTTTACGGCCCAGCTTCTTCATCAGTGCGGCTTTCTCCTCGACGAGGATCAATTCGCCTTTGCTGATGATACCGACGCGGTCGGCCATCTCCTCGGCTTCTTCGATATAATGGGTGGTCAGGATGATCGTCACGCCGGTTTCACGCAGGCGGCGGACAAGTGTCCACATGTCGCGCCGCAGCTCGACGTCGACACCGGCTGTCGGTTCGTCGAGGAACAGAATTTCGGGTTCGTGCGAAAGTGCCTTGGCGATCATCACGCGGCGTTTCATGCCGCCCGAAAGCTCCTGAATCTTCGTGTCGCGCTTATCCCACAGCGAGAGGTCGCGCAGGAGGCGCTCGATCTTCCTCGCATCGGGTGCGCGTCCGAACAGGCCGCGGCTAAATCGGACGGTAGCGAGCACGGTTTCGAAACTGTCGGTATGCAGTTCCTGTGGCACCAACCCGATGCGCGTGCGAGCGGTACGAAAGTCACGGACAATGTCAGCACCATCGACTGTAACGCAGCCTTCGGACGCCGTAACGATACCGCAGACGATGCTGATCAACGTCGTCTTGCCCGCGCCATTTGGCCCGAGAAGAGCAAAAATCTCGCCTTTTTCGATCGCCAGATCGACGCGTTTCAACGCGACGTGACCCGACGCATAGGTTTTGGCTAAGTCTTTGATGATCACGATTGCGGACATGACACCGCCCTTAGCAATGATAGCTGCGCCAAGCACAGCCAATTCGCGTCTGCCGCCGCCGCTACCTCACGAGCGAAGTGCCGGTAACGGACAGGCGGGACGACCTCGTGTGGAAAGCGCAAAGGCCAAACTATGAAAAAGGGTGACCGATCCTACGACATGGCACTCCAGATTCTAAACCAGCAAATTAACTGCAACAGGCCATCACAGCTTCGCAGCAGGCCGCAAGCGCCGAACAGCAAGACGCCACAGCCGCAGACGCTTCACTGGGTGCGGCGGCATAAGCCCCAGTGGTTGACATGAGCAGCACGGCTGCTGTGAGAAAAAGCTTCTTCATGGTCATCTCCGTTTTGAAATCAGGTGTGTAGTGTGTGATCACCGATCGAGCGCAAGTCGCCCGCCGCCACAGGCAATCAGCGGCAGCAGCAGTCCTGCCCAGCTCAGGTGCGTCGGCCAGGCGTCGGG
>JANODH010000386.1:0-6677 GCA_031412595.1 Sphingomonas sp.
CTGCTGTCCGGCGGGCTCGACTCCATGGTGGCGGGCGCGCTGGCCAAAGAAGCGGGCTATCGCTTATTTGCGCTGACGATCGATTATAATCAGCGACACCGTGTCGAATTGGAAGCTGCCGCGCGAATAGCCGTCATGCTAGCCGTGGAGCAGCATATTATCCTGCCGCTCGATTTGTCGCAATTTGGCGGGTCCGCGCTGACTGATGCCGCGATCGCCGTGCCGAAGGACGGCGTATCCAGTGGGATCCCGGTCACCTATGTACCGGCTCGGAACACGATCTTCCTCTCGGTTGCGTTGGGTTGGGCTGAAGCGATCGACGCGCGCGATCTGATAATCGGGATAAACGCGTTGGATTACTCGGGATATCCGGATTGCCGTCCGGCCTTCGTGGAAGCGTTCGAGACGATGGCCACTCGTGCAACCAAAGCTGGTGACGAAGGCCACCGCTTCCGCGTGCATGCCCCCCTTGTCGCGATGACGAAAGCAGACATTGCGCGCGAAGCGGCTCGGTTGCAGCTTGATGTCAGCCAAAGTTGGTCATGTTACGATCCGGCGCCGGACTGCCGACCCTGCGGTCGCTGCGACTCCTGCGAGCTGCGTGCTAAAGGATTTGCCGAAGCCGGGCTGGCGGACTCGCTGCTATCGTGACTTATGCCGTCAAAGAGATGTTCCTCACACTGCAGGGCGAGGGGGTTCAGGCCGGGCGGCGAGCCGTATTCATCCGCTTTGCGGGCTGTAATTTGTGGTCTGGACGCGAAGAGGACCGTGCCGCAGCCATTTGCAAATTCTGTGACACTGACTTTGTTGGGACAGATGGTGCCGGTGGGGGCAAGTTTGCCGACGCAGCTAAACTGGCAGATGCAGCTGAATCCTTTTGGGGAAGCGAGATCGATCGACGCTATGTCGTTCTCACAGGCGGCGAGCCGATGCTACAAATTGATATGGCGCTTATCGATGCGCTCCACCATCGACACTTTGAGATCGGTGTCGAGAGCAACGGAACTTTGCCTGCAACGGCCGGGATCGACTGGCTGTGCATCAGTCCAAAAGCAGGATCGAATGTGGTTCAGCGTTCAGGCAACGAATTGAAATTGGTCTGGCCCCAAAGCGGTGCTGATCCCGCAGCTTTTGCAGACTGGGACTTCGATCATTTTTTAATCCAGCCGCTGGATTGCAGCGAGGCCGAGCGCGCGCGCCAGGCGGCCATTGAATTCGTGATGGAAAATCCACGCTGGCGGCTGACGACGCAGACGCACAAACAGTTGGGGCTCCGTTAAGCCTGCAAGCCGCACTTGACCTTATAGTTGCCGCGCTTGTCCCAGCACTTGTTCTCGAAAAAAGGAATTTGCGCATTTACCCTTGGGACGGGGAAACGAAATTGCTGCTCTCCGGCAACAACAAGGCTGTTGCGCAACTCGCGAAGTCGCTCAATTGCGAGGATCGTAAAGCTGCCACGCGGCGCAAAAATTGCGGCGCGCGCGATATTGGACCCTGTCTGACAAAAACCGAGCTGACCACGTACTGTAGAAAAACCGAGATATGTTTTGGTACCATAGCGGTCGAGCGCGTCTTGAGCCGCCTTCGGCGCTTTGTTGACGCGCTTGAAGTAAGCGGAAACCTTCGCAAAGCTTGCTTCCAGCTCGGCCTTATGATTGGTCAGAACTGCGTTGTACGTATTTTCGGTCAACAATGTCCGGTCGAACTGACATTGCAATGCCATCACATTCAGACCGGAACGCAATTGCCAAGCCCAGCCTGCACGTTCTTCTTCGGGTGTGGCACCTGGCAACGCTACACCCACAGTTTCACCGGACGTTATAGCGGTGCCGCGGAAGTCAGGTGCTTGCCAAAATATCTGCGCATAAGCCGGCTGCGCACTGGCAAGACAAAGACCGAACAATGCTGAACGAACGATCATGCTTGGCGATCCTCGGCTAACGCAAACTTGCAGTCTGCCGCATAGGCGGTTTGTTCCCTGGCGAAAACCCCTTGCGGTGAACCGAGTCTCTGAGGCGGCAAAGTGCGAAAAAAAAGGCCGCTCGGTTTAACGAGCGACCCTCTTGAAAATTAAAAACGCTGCAGCGATTACATCGCGTTCGATGCGTTCCCCGCCGTGTCCATCGTGTTCGACGCCATGCTGTTCGCATCCATCGCGTTCGATGCCATCATGTTGTCGGTAGCACCCATTGCGCCATCAGTGTTGGTCATCATGTCGTTGGTAGTGCCTTCCATGGCTTCACCAGCGTTCATTTCAGTGACCATTGCATTGGCGTCTGTGGCATTGGTCGTTTCGGTCTTGCCACAAGCGGCAACGGCCATAGCGGCCGCAGCGACCATCGATACTGTTACGATCTTGCGCATAAAAAAAGCTCCTTAGAAAACGGATCTGGATTGCTTTGACCTTGTCAAAGCCCAAACCGTCCGGGGCATTACCCTTTGTTTAACTTCGGCTCAAGTGCCTTACGCCGGACTTAGTTCCCGCAAGAATGAGGCAAATTCGGTCGACAATGCGGCATCCAGCGCTTCCATGGAACAACTAATCCCCAGTTTTGAAAGACTTGTTACGCCATATTCGGCAAGGCCGCAGGGCACGATGCCGTCAAAATGCGACAAATTCGGGGCAAGATTTATCGAAAAGCCGTGAAAGGATACCCACCGACGGACACGTATACCGATCGCACCGACCTTCGCTTCACCTTGATCGGGATCATTTGTCCAGATTCCAATACGGTTTTTTGCACGGTGCCCTTCAACGCCGAGGGTCGCCAGCGTTGCGATCATCCAGCACTCAACCGCACGGACGAACGAGCGTATGTCGCGGCCCCGCTGGTTGAGATCGAGGATCAGGTAGACCACGCGCTGCCCCGGACCGTGGTATGTATATTGACCGCCCCGACCGGCAGTAAATACCGGAAAGCAGGGATCGATCAGATCGGCAGGATTTGCGCTGGTTCCGGCGGTGTAAAGTGGTGGGTGTTCCAATAACCACACACATTCGCGGGCGGTACCCGCTGCTACCGCTGCCGCTCGTGCTTCCATCCACTCAAGCGCCTCGGTGTAATCCACCGATTGTTTAGTGACGATCCATTCAACGTCAGGGGAAGGTTTCGCTTTAGACACGGCCCGCGTCTTGCCACTGCCAGCGCGAGGCGGCTAGGGGGTGCCGATGATCTCAATGAACCAAGTCTGGGATGACAGCATTGCTTTTATCCGGCAGGAAGCGGCCTTGGTCGTTCCGCTCGCGCTGGCAACGCTCTACGTAGGGGACGTGGCGACGACACTTGCGCAGGGTTTCGCCACGCCAGCGAAACCGAATGCTGCGGCGACCGTCGCCATCTTGATCAGCACAATCTGGTCTATCGTTGGGCAGCTATCGATTGTTTCACTCGTGCTCCAGCCAGGCAGGAGCGTTGGAGAGGCGCTGAGGCACGGCATTGCACGCTTGGGTAAAGTTATTCTCGTGGCTATTATTCTCGGCATCGTGGTCGCGATCGCGTTGACGCCGGTGGGCGTGATCGCCATCGCAAACGGCGCGAACCCGGCGGTTCCCGAAACCTTGCAGAAATTGCCGGGCTGGCTTGGCATTCTTGTGCTTGCGATATTCGGCGTTTTGATCTGGCTGGGCATTAGACTGTCGCTCATGAATGCCCTCATCGTCGATCGCAATCCGGGCGTGCTCGGTGCGCTGAAAGGAGGCTTTGTGCTGACGCAAGGCATTGCGGCGCGCCTCTCGTTGGTCATCATCCTGTATGCGCTTGTGTTGCTGGTTGTTGGCTCAGCCGTAAAATTTGTTGCCGGTAGCATATTTTCGCTAATCGGATCGGCCTTAGGTGCTGATTTCGCTGGTTCCGTAATGACAGCGTTGGTGACAGGTATCGTAAACGGGGGCCTTACGTTGATAGCCACCGTATTTATTGCTTTTCTTTACCGCCGGGTGCGGGACACGGGACGGGTGTAGCCAGCTGCTTCATGTTCCTGAGGGCATTAGTCCCAAGAAGCCATTGGCGGCAGGCTCATAAGAATCGCGTCGATGTTTCCGCCGGTTTTGAGTCCGAATAATGTGCCTCGATCGTGCACCAGATTGAATTCGGCATATCGGCCGCGCCACGCAAGCATTATCGCGCGGTCTGCTTCCGTAAAAGGCGCGTCCATTCGGCGCCGGACAATCCTCGGATATACGTCGAGAAAAGCTTCACCCACAGCCTTTGTCAACGCGAAATCGTCTGCAAAGTCATTTTCCAGGTGGTCATAAAATATCCCGCCAACGCCGCGATGCACTTTGCGGTGCGGAATATAGAAGTATTCGTCTGCCCAGGCTTTGAACCTTGGATAATCGGCGGATGGTTGATCAGCACAAGCGCGTTCCATCGTCGCATGGAAATCAGCGGTGTCCTCCGCGATCGGTAGTGGTGGGTTGAGATCTGCCCCGCCACCAAACCATCGTTTGGCGGTGCACAGGAAACGCGTATTCATGTGGACTGCAGGCACTTGCGGGTTTGCCATGTGCGCAACCAAACTAATTCCTGTTGCAAAGAAACTAGGATCGTCACCCGCACCATGCATTGATTTGGCGAATTCGGGAGCGAAGACGCCGCCAACGGTCGAAACATTGACACCGACTTTCTCGAATATCTTACCTTTCATCACGCCGCGCACGCCACCGCCGCTATCGCCGCTTTCGTCGTCGTCACGGTTCCAGGCGGTATATTCGAAATCCGCAGCGCTGCCGGCTTCGCGCTCGATGTCGATAAATGCTGCACAAATGCGGTCCCGCAGGCCTTCGAACCACGCTCGGGCATCAGCTTGTTGGTCGTCCATCGCTATCATTGCGGCAATCCCCCTGTCTGGCGCAGCGCTTCGGTGAGCGCGATACCGGCTGAAACAGCCAGATTCAACGACCGAACAGGCGTTGCCATCGGAATTCGCACGCGCGCGTCGCAGATCTCAGCAACATCGGCTGGGACGCCTGCACTCTCCTGTCCAAACATGAGAGTGTCGCTGGGTTCGTATTCATAGTCGTATGAAGAGGCCCTTACCTTTGTTGTCAGCAAAATCAGCCGCCCCGTCTGTTGCCGACGAAAATCTGGCCAATCCGGATGACGAACAAGGTCGACATGATCGATATAGTCCATTGCTGCGCGCTTCATGCGCGTGTCTGAAAACAGGAAACCAGTCGGTTCTATAATATCGACACCAACGCCCATACAGGCAGCAAGGCGGAGTACAGCGCCGACATTCCCCGCAATTTCAGGCTGATAAAGTGCAATCCTCATCGCGCCGCCGATTAATGGGTCAATGTTGCTGTCACAAGTGTCAATTCCCACTTGCATGCAGCGAAAGAGAGACTATTTGCACCACCAGTCCGCATCCCCGGACTCAGCACCGCTGGAGTCGTGTGCTTTTTTACAAGGGTTGAGGCAAGATGGCCGAACAGGCATTGGCAGGGGCAAACCCCGACGCCGCTCTTACCGACGATGGCACAGGCGTTCGTCGTCGTGACTTTCTTAACATTGCTGCCGTCAGTTTTGCCGGCGTGGGTGCTGGTGCTATCGCGATTCCGCTGGTGAACCAGATGAACCCATCGGCCGACGTTCTCGCGGAGGCAACGCTGGAGATCGATCTGGCGTCGATAGCGGAAGGTCAGGCGATTAAAGCAGTCTTTCGAAAACAGCCGCTTTTCGTCCGGCACCTGACGGCTGCCGAAATCGCCGATGCGAATAAAGTTGCTGCCGCAGGTCTTCGCGATCCGCAAACGCTTGCCGATCGGACAAAGGCCGGAAAATCGCAGTGGCTGATTACCAAAGGTGTTTGTACGCATCTCGGCTGCGTACCGCTTGGTGCCGCCGAGGGCGAAGCGAAGGGTGAATACGGGGGCTATTTCTGTCCGTGTCATGGATCGCATTATGATACGGCCGGACGAGTCCGTAAGGGCCCTGCACCGACCAACCTCGCTGTTCCTGATTATGCATTCCGGTCTGATACGACCGTTGAAGTGGGAGTCTTAGCATGAGCTTTCCTTGGGCAAAGGCCTATGAGCCAAAAGCGCCACTGATGCGCTACCTCGATGAGAAACTGCCACTGCCGCGTCTCGTTTATAATGCTGTCGGAGCAGGGTATCCCGTGCCGCGCAATCTCAATTATTTCTGGAACTTCGGCGTCCTCGCCGGTGCTGCGCTAATGATCCAGATCATCACGGGTATTGTGCTCGCGATGCATTTTCGCGCTGATACCAGCGTGGCGTTTGCATCAGTCGAGCACATCATGCGCGATGTTAACGGCGGTTGGTTCTTGCGTTATGCACATGCCAACGGAGCGTCGATGTTCTTCATCGTTGTTTATCTGCATATTTTTCGCGGACTTTATTATGGTTCGTACAAGCCGCCGCGCGAAGTGATCTGGCTGCTTGGTCTGGTTATTTTTCTGCTGATGATGGCGACCGCGTTTATGGGTTACGTCTTGCCGTGGGGTCAGATGAGCTTTTGGGGCGCTCAGGTCATTACCGGCCTCTTCGGGGCCATTCCTCTGGTCGGCGAGTCGATCCAGACGTTGATTCTTGGCGGTTTTGCGCCGGATAATGCCGCGCTCAATCGCTTTTGCCTTGAGGATTTCCTCAAAGGCCAAGAGGAGGTCATCAGCCACATTATCGCTGGCCATGATTGCTTGTGCGTCATGCC
>JANODH010000387.1:0-1572 GCA_031412595.1 Sphingomonas sp.
GTTTCTTCGGTGTCGGGTTCCTGAAATCGCCCGTCAGCGATGCCGTGCTCGACGGATTTTTCCAGTCGGCGATGATGGCCGGGCTGCACCCGACGCTCGCTTGCGCAAAAGCGTTTGCGACAACCGATTTCCGTCCCGACATGGCAGCCTTTACCATCCCGACGCTGATAATTCACGGGACTTCGGATCAGACCGTGCCGATCGATTCCTCTGCGCGCGAAGCGATCAAGCTGATCCCGCACGCGCAAATGATCGAATATGACGATGCCCCACACGGCGTTCTGGTGACGCACAAAGCCGAAGTGCTCCGCGATCTTTTGGCTTTCCTCAACAGCGAAGTTGCCGCTGCGGCGGACGTGCCGGGCGTCGACCGCATCGATCCGACCATAACGGGATTGCAGCCAGTCTATTGATGCTGCCCGCATGTTAAGGCAGGGGGTGGCAGTGGCGACACTGACTTCCCCCCTGCAAATTCCCGACTTCAGGCTTTACTGGATCGCCCGATTTGCCGCGGTGCTCGCAACAATGGGGATGGTCGTCATCATCGGCTACCAGGTCTATGACGTTGCGCGCGTCGATTACGGGATGAGCATTCGCGAAGCCGCCCTGCAACTCGGTCTCGTTGGCTTGTTCCAGTTCATTCCCCTGCTTCTGCTCACGCCTGTTGCGGGTTGGGTTGCGGACCGATTCGAGCGCCGCCTTGTCGCGCGCCTCGCCAATGGCATCGATTTGAGCATCGCGCTTGGCCTCGGCTTCTTGACGTCACAAGATGCGATTACCTTGCCGATCCTGTTCCTTTTTGCGGCGCTCCACGGCGTGGCCCGCGTTTTTGTCGGGCCTGCGATGTCGGCCATTGCGCCCAACCTGCTGCCGCCTGCGCTGCTGCCCAAAGGGATCGCCATGAGTTCGATTGCCTGGCAAACAGCGTCGGTGGGTGGCCCCGCGCTCGGCGGGTTTCTTTATGCGGCCGACCCGGCAGCGCCTTACTGGTTCGCAGCCGGCGCATTGGGCGTTGCGATCCTTGCGCTGACGCCGATCCGCCGTATCGTCCCGCCACCGATGGCAGCCGACGTGCATCCCGTCCGCCAAATGGTCGATGGGTTGCATTATGTCCGCGATCACCGATTTTTGCTCGGGGCGCTCACGCTCGATCTGTTTGCTGTGCTGCTTGGGGGCGCGACCGCGCTGCTCCCGGTTTATGCCCGCGATATATTGAACGTCGGCGCGGAGGGACTGGGGCAGCTTCGTGCTGCACCTGCAGTCGGCGCCGCTGTCGTCGCATTGTGGTTTGCCTTTCGCCCGTTGCAGAACAATGTGGGCATCAAAATGCTCGGCGCAGTGGTGGGCTTTGGTGCCGCCACAGTCATATTCGGGCTGTCGACATCGATGATGGTGTCGCTCGTCGCGCTGATTGCGCTCGGCGCATTCGATATGTTGTCCGTTTATGTGCGCTCGTCGCTGGTGCAGCTTTACACGCCCGATGACATGCGTGGGCGCGTGTCGGCCGTATCGGGGCTGGCAATTTCCAGTTCGAACGAACTGGGTGAAGTGCAGTCGGGTCTGGCCGCTGCT
>JANODH010000388.1:0-7842 GCA_031412595.1 Sphingomonas sp.
GCCCTAAATCGGTTCGCCAGCAGCGCGTGCGCGCTCGACCATTGTCGCCTCGGCAACGGGAACGCGCGACCAGGCAACCCAGATCAGGATGACCGAAATCGGCGTTGCCGCGAGCAAGGCCATCACGCCTGTGGCAAGGCTGCCCGTCGCGGTCGAAATCGCACCGGCAAGATAGGGGCCGAGCGCCAGACCGATCAAGGTCGTTGCGAGAAAGAAGGTGGCTGTCGCCGTTCCGCGCATGCGCGGCAGGACGAGATCCTGCGTGGTCGCGGCGGCGGCCCCGAGCGCGGCACTCGCCAATACACCTGCGATAAAATTCCAGAGGTAGAACATCGTCGTGGTCGTTGTCGTGAAGCCAAGGATGGTCGGGATAACCGGCCCGAGCGCGCCAATCAGGATCACAAGCAATCGACCCGAAGGGTGCCGTTTGCGCCACGCGTCCGCGACCTGCCCGCCGATAATCACACCGAGGAAACCCGACAAGGCGCCGGTGCTGCCGACCCAAAAACCCGCGATCGATTTGCTTTCGCCGAGCACCCGGATCGCGTAAGGTGCCGACCAGAAAGATTGCGCATAGGCATTAAACGCGATCAAACCGTAAGCGATGGCCGTGCAAAGAAAGGCAGGGTTGCGCCAGATCAGCGTATAGGTCGGCAAGTCGCGGCCTTTCAGCGCGCTGACCCATGAGAACACGGCATAAACGCCGATGCCGACTGCGATCCATTGCGGCACCGCGCCCGTCAGTTTGATCAGCGCAAAAGCGATTGCGCCGGCCAAGGCTGCGAACGTTAGATTGATTGCCAAGGCGCTACCGCCGCGCCGCGCCGCGCCGATCAATGTGAATGGCGGGATGATCGTGATGAGTTCGCTCAAAAAATCCTTGAAAGGATTAGGGGCGGTCGGTGTGATGATGCCATCGGCCGATCCGCGGACAGGCTCGCGCAATGTTGCAACAAGGCCCGCAAGCAACAGCCCCGGCAGCCCCACTGCCATGAATGCCGCCTGCCAGCCAACCAGGCCCAAAGGCCCGCCGCCAGGATAAGCGGCATTCCAGCGCTCGACGATCAGGCCGCCGATGAACAGCGAAACGCCACCGCCGATATAAAGCCCCGACGAGTAAATCGCGAGCGCAGAGGCGCGCTTCTCTTTGGGAAAATAGTCCGAAATCAGCGAGTAAGCGCTGGGACTTGCGGTCGCTTCGCCGATGCCGACGCCCATTCGCGCGACCGCCAGTTGCCCCAGATTTTTCGACAGGCCCGAAAACGCCGTCATGGCCGACCACAACGACAAACCGATTGTCATCAGCCGCACGCGGTTCCAGTTATCGGCCAGCCGCCCCAATGGAATGCCGAACAGCGCGTAAAAAACACCGAAAGCCGTGCCGTAAAGAAAGCCCAGTTCGCCGTCGCCAATGTTCAGGTCGCGCTTGATGTCTTCGGCCAGGATCGAGATGATCTGACGGTCGACGAAGTTGAACACATAGACGACCACAAGCACGCAAAGCACATAATTGGCGTAGCCGCGACTATAGGCCGGGCTGCTGCTCGTCGCGGTGGTCTCGGTCATGGGCATCCTCTTGTTGGCACTTGGCTAATCGACGACTGCAGAGACGACAAGCGCCATGTCGTGTTTTGCTTGAAATCGCGAGTGAAACCCCCAATATCTCCCTCATCCAGCGATGGTCGCTGGGTAAAGGAGTGTTTTTCGATGGCCAATTGGTCTGATCCCCGTATGACCGCCGGCGCGGCCGCGCCGGCTCTCGGTGTCCGCGACGCAGCATATGATGCGGGTCTGCGGTCCTATATGTTGTCGGTTTACAACTACATGGCGTCGGCCGTGATGCTTACCGGCATCGTCGCGCTCGTGTTTGCAAGCTCGGGCTTTGCCGCCCAAGTGCTTAATACCCCGCTCAAGTGGGTGATCATGCTTGCGCCTCTCGGCTTTGTGTTTGCCCTGAGCTTCGGCATCAATCGGATGTCGACGGCAACGGCTCAGGCCGTGTTTTGGGCATTCGCGGTCGTCATGGGCTTGTCGATGTCGTCGATTTTCCTCGTCTACACCGGAACGTCGATTGCACAGGCATTCTTTGCGACAGCTGCGGCATTCGCCGGTTTGAGCCTGTTCGGCTACACGACCAAGCGCGACTTGTCGGGCATGGGTTCGTTCCTGATCATGGGCGTCGTCGGCTTGCTTGTAGCGATGCTCTTGAACGCCTTCGTGTTTAAGTCGGGCGTGATGGGTCTGGCAATCAGCGCGCTCGGCGTGTTGATCTTCGCCGGTCTCACGGCCTATGACACACAACGCATCAAGTCGATGTACGCTTATGTCGCGGGTACTGACATGGTTGGGAAGACCGTGATCATGGGCGCCCTGTCGCTCTATCTGGACTTCATCAACATGTTCCAGTTCCTGCTGAGCTTCATGGGCTCGCGCGACTAATCGCTGTGAAACGCGAAACAATCAGCCCCGGCAGCGCAATCTGCCGGGGCTTTTTTGTGAGTGGCGGTCAATCGCCCAGTTTCGTCTTGAAAAATGTGAGGGTACGACTCCACGCAAGGTCGGCGGCGGCTTTGTCGTAGCGGGCTGCTGACGTATCGTTGTTGAAGGCATGATTGACGCCTGCATAAGTATGCGCTTCGACTGAGACCTTGGCCGCCTGCAATGCGGCAATCCACGCTGGCGCGCTCGCATTCACGCGATCATCGATGCCGGCATAATGCAGCATGAGCGCAGCCTTCACGCTCGCTGCCCGTGCCGGATCGGGCGCGGGCCCATAATAGGCGACGCCAGCGCGCAATTTGTTTTCCGCCGAAACGGCCACGCGATTGACCATTGCACCGCCCCAGCAAAAGCCGACAGCGCCGACACGTCCGGTCGATTGGTTCAGGCGCTTGAGCCAGTTTACTGTGGCGACCGCATCGCCGACAGTCTGCACCAGATCGAGTTTTCCAATCATCGTTCGCGCATCGTCTTCGTTCGTCGGCGTGCCACCGGCAACCGAAAGGAAATCGGGCGCAACGGCGAGATAGCCCGAAAGCGCCAATCGACGCGCGACATCGCGGATATGATCGGTAAGGCCGCGATTTTCGTGAATCACCATGACTGCCGGTCGTTTGACGATCGGCCCGGCCAGCCGCACGGCATAGCCTTTCATGGTTCGTCCAGCAGCGCCACCAGGCCAGTTCAGTTCCTGTGCCTTTAGCCGCGCGTCATCGGGCGCGACGATCGCCGCTGCTGCCGCGCTGGCGCCGATCCCAGCGAGCAGAGCATTTGCTGCAGCCGCGCTGCCCGCCAGCGCTGTCAGGTCGCGCATAAATGTCCGGCGGTCGAGGTGCCTGTGCGTAAAGGCGTCGTAAAGCGCGATGGCGCGTTGCTTCAGCTCGGGGTCGGTCAAGGCGAATCCTTTTCGGCAATGTTGCGTTTCGAGATCGCATGTTTAAGCCGACCAAGCGAACGACGTCGATAGCGGGGAAAGCCAATCCGAATGTTTGAAACGATATTGATCGATACGACGGACGGCATTTTCACGCTGACATTGAACCGGCCCGAGCGGATGAATGCCTTTACGCCGTTGATGATGACCGAGATGTGTGCTGCGTTCGATCTTGCGGATGCCGATGACAGCGTCCGTGCCGTCATCGTCACCGGCGCGGGCAGGGCCTTTTGCGCTGGTGCGGACCTCGCGGGCGGCGGCGAAACGTTCGATTATGCCAAGCGCCCGGACAAGCTGGCGCAAGGCTCCCCCGTCGGTGCGGACGGCGTCGTCGATTACGATCACCCCGGTGTGCGCGACAATGGCGGCAAGCTCACGCTTCGCATTTTTGCCTGCAAAAAGCCCGTGATCGGCGCGATCAACGGCGCGGCAGTCGGCATCGGAGCGACGATGCAGTTGCCGATGGATTTCCGGCTGGCCAGCGAAACGGCGCGCTTCGGCTTTGTCTTTGCCCGACGCGGAATTGTGCCCGAAGCAGCATCGAGCTGGTTCCTGCCGCGCCTCGTCGGCATCGGCCAAGCGCTCGACTGGTGCTATTCGGGGCGTGTATTCGATGCTGCCGAAGCTTTGCGCGGCGGATTGGTGCGCAGCATTCACGCGCCCGACGATCTGCTGGCGGCTGCCCGCGCGTTAGCGAAGGATCTGACAGCTGAAAGTGCACCCGTGTCCGTGGCGCTCACGCGCAATATGATGTGGCGAATGATGGCGGCGGCGCATCCGATGGATGCACACCGGCTCGACAGTCGCCTGATCTGGTCGCGCGGCAGCAGCCGTGATGCTGGCGAAGGCGTGTCGTCGTTCCTTGAAAAACGCGCGGCGGACTATTGCGATCGCGTGTCGCGCGATGCGCCGCACTTCGGCCCGTGGATGGACGATCCGGCCTGGTAACCGGTCGGGGAAACCGGCAACCGTGGACGCCGTGAAAGAGGCTCGTTACGGCGTCTGTCATGTCAAAGTCTGTGCAGTCCGCAGCTATCCCGTTTCTTGTCGCGTGCATCGGCATTGCGCTTTTTTCGATTATGGACGCAGCGATGAAAGGGGTCGCGATTGCGATCGGCGCTTATTCCGCAATGCTGTGGCGGCAGGTTGTCGGCGTATCGATCGGTTTTGCGCCTTACATTCTCACGCGTAAAGGCTGGCCGAGCCGCGCCGGTATCCGCGTTCACGTGCTGCGCGGTTTCGTTGCATCGATTATGGCGGTCTCTTTTTTTTACGGCATTGCGCGCGTGCCACTGGCCGAAGGCATTGCGCTGTCGTTCATTGCGCCGCTGATCGCGCTGTATCTTTCGGTTGTGCTGCTGGGTGAGCGCGTCGGGCGAGGAAGCATCATTGCCTCACTGCTTGGAGTCGCGGGCGTGGGGGTATTAGTCGTCGCGCGGATCGGCGATGACAGTGGCGCGCCGCGCGCGCTGGATGGCGTGGCGGCCATCTTCCTGTCGGCCGTGTTCTACGCCTGGAACATCATCCTGATGCGGCAGCAAGCGCTGCTGGCCCCGCCGCCCGAAGTCGCCTTTTTTCAGAATCTTATTGCCGGTTCATTCTTGTGGATGGCGCTGCCGATCGTGCTTTTGATCCAGCCGGGGCTTTTCGTCATGCCCAGCGCAGATGACTGGCCATTGCTCGCACTGTCGGCATTGCTTGCCTACGCGTCGCTGCTGCTGCTCAGTTGGGCCTATGCACGCGCCGAAGCGCAAGCACTTGTTCCTGTGGAATATACCGCGTTCATCTGGGCCGCGATCCTCGGCGCGATTTTCTACGATGAAGCCGTGACGATCACGACTGTGATCGGCGCTGTGCTGATCGTCACCGGCTGCATCATCGCGACGCGCGGTAACAAGGCCGATCTGTCGAAGCTCGAAGCCGCAGCATGACATCGCCATTTCCGACGTTGAAGCCTGCGCATCTCGCGCTCGCCATTGCCGTAACGGTCGTGTGGGGCAGCAATTTCGTTGTCGTCAAATATGCGCTCGAAACAATGGCACCACTTACTTTGGCGACTTTGCGGTTTACAGCCGTGCTGATCCCGCTGGTTTTTTTCGTGAAGCGTCCGGCGGCGAGCTGGACCAATCTGGCGGCCTATGGCGTTCTGATCGGGGCAGGTCAGTTCGGTGCCTTGTTCGTGGCATTGCGCGCCGATGTCACGCCGGGCCTCGCTTCGCTGCTGATGCAATCGCAGCTGTTTTTCACAATCGCTCTTTCGCGCCTACTGACCGGGGAGCGGGTGCGCTGGTATCAGACGGCAGCGTTGGTCCCGGCGGTTGCCGGGCTCGGCGTCATATTGGCGCACACCGATGGGAGCATTACTCTGCTTGGCCTCGGGCTGATCCTGACAGCGTCGCTGTGTTGGGGCGGCGGCAATATCGTCGCGCGGGCTGCGGGGCAGGTCGATATGCTCGGCTACGTGGTTTGGGCCAGCCTGTTTGCCATACCGCCACTGTTGGCGCTCACACTGGCGGTCGAGGGGTGGCCAGTAATGCTGGCGGGCATCCGCGGCGCGAGTCCCGCAACATGGGCGGTCGTCGCGTGGCAGGCCGTTGGGAATACGATGTTCGGTTACGGCGTCTGGGGCTGGCTGCTTGCGCGCTATCCGGCAGCGACAGTCTCGCCGCTGGCACTGCTTATCCCGATATTCGGTTTCGGGAGTTCGGCACTCTTCCTTGGCGAACCACTGCAACCATGGAAGCTGCTTGCCGCTGCGCTGGTCATGTCGGGCCTCGCTTTCGGGGTGCTCTGGCCACGGCTGACAACCCGCGATAGGGCCGCGGCATGACGCTTTTCATCCGTTCTGCTGGTCCCGACGATCTCGACATCATCATCGATTTTATCCGGGCGCTTGCGACTTACGAAAAGCTTGCCGATGCCGTCGTGCTCGATCGCTCGATACTCGCCATGCATTTGTTTGGCCCGAAGCCGATGGCCGAAGTGCTGATCGGCGAAGTCGATGACGCAGCACGCGGCTTTGCTCTATTTTTCCATAATTTTTCGACATTCGAGGGGCGGCCCGGCATTTATCTCGAGGATTTGTTCGTCGATCCTGATGCGCGGGGGGCAGGGCTTGGCAAGGCATTGCTCGCGCGGCTCGCACAACTTGCCATCGAACGCGGGTGTGCGCGCCTCGAATGGTCCGTGCTCGACTGGAATGAGCCCGCGATCAGATTTTATGAATCGCTTGGCGCCAAACCAATGGACGAATGGACGGTCAACCGCGTGGATGGCGATGCCCTAAGGGCACTCGCAAGCGCATGATGCACCCGTCGATGCAGCCGGTGCTTGAGGATGCACGGGTGTTGCTTCGTCCGATCGAAGAAGCCGACCGCGAAGCGCTGTTCAAGGTGGCGAGCGACCCGCTGATTTGGGCGCTGCATCCCGCGCATGACCGCTGGCAGCAAGAGGTGTTCGATCCGTTTTTTGACGAAGGGCTGGCGTCGAACGGCTGTCTCGTTGTCATCGACAAGGCGACGAGCGCAGTCATCGGCAGTTCGCGCTACGATGTTCGCGTTTGCGACCCCGGCGAAGTCGAGATCGGCTGGACCTATCTGGCGCGCGACCATTGGGGCGGCACAATCAATCGCTCGATCAAGCGGCTGATGCTGGCCTATGCGTTCGAGCGCGGGTTCGGAGCGGTAATTTTTCTGGTCGGCGAGAGCAATTTGCGGTCGCGGCACGCATTGGAAAAAATAGGTGCGGTGCTAACCGACCGGCGGCAGAAGTGGCCGATGGCAGACACTGTTGTCGACCACCTCATCTATCGGATCACGCGCTCCGATTTTGTGGCAGGGCCTCTCGCCTGAACTTATTCGCTTTTAGCGGCCTTATATGCTTCGATTGCGTCCATCACGACCTGCCGCGCCTCGTCGGCATCGCCCCATTTCCCGACGCGGACCCATTTCTTGGGTTCCAGGTCCTTGTAATGCGTGAAGAAATGCTCGATCTGCTGCATGACGATCGCAGGCAGATGTTCCTTTTCATCGACATCGGCATAATAAGGGAAGGTCGCGTCGACCGGCACAGTCAGCAGTTTCTCATCGCCGCCTGCTTCGTCTTCGAGTTTCAGCACGGCAATCGGGCGAACGCGGACGACGCAGCCCGGCACGAACGGCGAGCGTGCGACAACCAGCGCATCCAGCGCATCGCCATCGGGCGAAAGCGTGTGCGGAATGAAGCCATAGTTGGCGGGATAGCGCATCGACGTGTGCAGGATACGGTCAACGAACAAAGCGCCCGATGCCTTGTCGAACTCATATTTCACGGGTTCGCCGCCGACCGGCACTTCGATGATGACGTTCAGCGAATTCGGCGGGTCGTTGCCCACGGGGATCAGATCTATTCTCATTTCGCGGCCAGTAGCC
>JANODH010000389.1:0-8058 GCA_031412595.1 Sphingomonas sp.
AAGTCGTGCTGTCGGTAATCATGGTGCCGTTGGTCATTGCACTGGTCGTTCGCATCGGCCGGAAGCTCGACGCATGAGTCGGCACAATCCGGACGAGAGCTTGCTCGCCAAAGCCGAAGTGCTGGTCGAAGCACTGCCCTACATGCAGCGCTACGCCGGGCAGACGTTCGTCATCAAATATGGCGGTCATGCGATGGGCGATCCCGAAGCCGCAAGGGACTTTGCCGAGGACATCGTGCTGCTCAAAGCCGTCGGGATCAATCCGGTGGTCGTCCACGGCGGCGGGCCGCAGATCGGCGCGATGCTGAAAAAACTGGGCGTCGAATCATCGTTCGTCGACGGGTTGCGCGTAACTGACGCCGAAACCGCCAAAGTCGCCGAAATGGTGCTGTCGGGCGCAATCAACAAGGAGCTGGTCGGCTGGATCAGCGAAGCCGGCGGGCGCGCGGTTGGTATTTCAGGGAAGGACGGCAATTTCGTCCGCGCCGAAAAAGTGACGCGCACCACGCGCGATCCGGACAGCAATATCGAGCGCGCGGTCGATCTCGGCTTCGTGGGCGAACCCAGCCACGTCGATCGCACGGTGATCGACACGATCAGTGGCGCGGGCATGATCCCGGTCGTCGCACCGATCGGCGTCGGCACGGACGGCCACACCTATAACATCAATGCCGATACGATGGCCGGCGCTGTTGCGGCAGCACTTGGCGCGACACGCCTGTTTTTACTGACCGATGTTGCAGGGGTTCTCGACAAGAGCGGCGAATTGCTTGCCGATCTCGACCCTGCGCAGATCGAAGCGTTGCGAGACGATGGCACTGTCACGGGCGGCATGATCCCGAAACTCGAAACCTGCGTGAACGCGGTGCAGAGCGGCGTCGGTGCGGCCGTCATCCTCGACGGGCGCGTGCCACATGCCATGCTTGTCGAAATCTTCACGGCGCGCGGTGCAGGAACGCTGGTGCGCGCTTGAGGCTTTCGCTAAGGCGCCCACAGAGTCACAGCGGAACCAGCGCACATGGTCATGATCGTCCAAATTCTTTATATCCTGCTCAACGTGATCTGGTGGATCATCGTCGTTCAGGCGATCCTGTCGTGGCTGATCGCATTCAATGTCATCAATACCAGCAACGATTTCGTTCGCTCGGTCTGGCAGGCGCTCGATAAGATGACCGAACCGCTCTACCGCCCGATCCGCCGGATCATGCCCGATTTCGGTGCACTCGATCTGTCGCCGATGGTGGTTTTGCTGATCCTCTATATCCTGATGCAAGTCGTTTTGCCGAATATGCTTTCGGCAATTTAGGGTGTCGGCTGCGATCATCGACGGCAAAGCTATCGCGGCTAAGCTGCGCGGCGAAATTGCAGCCGCGGTTGCAACGATGGCGCGCAAGCCCGGACTGGCCGTCATTCTGGTCGGCGATAATCCGGCAAGCGCGGTTTATGTCAAAGCAAAAGGTAAGCAGACTGTCGAAGTCGGCATGCGCAGCTTCGAGCATCGTTTGCCTGCCGACGCGACGCAAACGGACCTGATCGCGCTGGTCGAACGATTGAATGCGGACGCGGACGTCGACGGCATTCTCGTTCAGCTTCCCCTGCCAGCGCATCTTGATGATCTTGCCGTTATCAGCAGGATCGATCCCGACAAAGATGTCGACGGGCTGCATGTCGTCAACGCAGGGCGGCTTGCCTCGGGCCTGTCGGGCCTCGTCAGTTGCACGCCGCTCGGCTGCATGATGCTGATCGAGAGCCAGCTTGGCAACGTGTCGGGTAAAAACGCCGTCGTCATCGGGCGCTCGATCCTTGTCGGCAAACCCGTCGCACAGCTGCTATTGGCGGCAAATTGCACGGTGACAGTGGCGCACAGCCGAACAGTCGAACTCGCCGAAGTCGTACGCCGCGCCGATATCGTGGTCGCCGCGGTCGGCGTTCCCGAAATGGTGAAAGCCAACTGGATCAAGCCCGGAGCGTGCGTCCTTGATGTCGGCATCAATCGGGTAGAGGGCAAGCTGATCGGCGACGTTGCGTTCGACGAGGTCAGAGCCGTCGCCGGATCGATCACACCTGTTCCCGGCGGTGTCGGCCCGATGACAATTGCGTGTTTGCTGAAGAACACGCTGACGGCAGCGCAGCGGCGGACGAATATATGATCGAGCTTTTCATTTCGGCTTTCGCCACTTTCTTCGTCGTCATCGATCCGCCCGGTTGCGCACCGATCTTTGCTAGCCTGACAAGCGGCGCGTCGGCGACACAGCGTCGCATAATGGCGATCCGATCGATCGTGGTCGCAGCATCTATCCTTATCGTTTTTGCGGTATTCGGCGAGGCGTTCCTCGGGGCGCTTGGGGTCAGCCTCGACGCGTTCCGCATTGCCGGGGGGATCATGCTGTTCATGATCGCGCTCGAAATGGTTTTCGAAAAGCGGACCGAACGGCGCGAAAACCGCGCGCAGGACGTGATGGCACAAGAGCCTGAAGACATCTCGATTTTCCCAATGGGAATTCCGATGATCGCGGGGCCGGGATCGATCGCCAGTGCCATGCTGCTGACATCGCGAAGCAACGGGCTGCCCGAAAGCCTGATCGTGCTTGGCGCGCTGGCAGCCGTTCTGTTGCTAACCCTGCTGTGCCTGCTGATCGCCGGGCCGCTGATGAAGCTTGTCGGCAATCGGCTCGAAGCCATGATCACGCGGCTGCTGAGCGTCATCCTTGCAGCACTTGCCGCGCAATTCGTGATCGACGGGATCAAAGCAAGCTTCCTTGCCTAACGGATCGCCCAAAGAAGCAGCGGCGATCCTTTCGGCATCGGCACCGGTGTCAACCAGTTGAACTTCTCGCCTTTGGCGAGGCGCGCATAAAAGCCGGTCTTGTGGCGATAACGATGGACGGTCGACTCGCTCATGTTGGGGCAAGTCAGAAGCAGCGTTGCGCCATGACGGAGCATGATGGCGCGCGCCGCTGTGGGCGTCCCGCCAAACGCATGGTGCACATCAAGAATAGCGTCGCCGTTGCGGTGATAGGGGCCGGCAATTGCCTTGTGATGCGTAACGGTTATCAACCGCGGCCCGAGATCGACAAATGTGAAGATCGTGGTCGCAGGCAGCTTTGCGAGTGGTCGCATCGCGGTGAGTGACGGGCAGCGCGCGTTCGCTCTGGCAATTACCTTGTCGGCATTGCCCTTTTTGCCGCGCGGCTTTGTGGCGCCCTCAGGAAGATTCGTTACGACCAAGCCCGTCGTTATGCCCGATAGCGTCAGGAACGCAGCAACAACGCCGAATGTCCGCACGATCATCGATCGGTGGTTGGCCAGTTTCGGAATTATCGCCCAGCACAATGCTGTCGCACCCGGCACGGCCATCAATTGTGCGGCGGGGCCCTGCCGCGTTTGCCATAACACCAGAGCCAGTGAGACGACCGAAACGAACGCAACAGGCGCCCACGTGCCAAATGCCCGCGTCCCCCACGCCCGCCACGCTGCCCATAGGCTGCCAATCACGCCGACGACAGGCAGCGAAACGACTGTGGCAATCGTTGTCCAAGGCTGTGTGTATAGCGGCTTTGCTTCACGGACGTTGCTGAACCAGACGCGGACGAGTTCGTCGCTGATCTGTTCGGGGCGGTCGATGCATTGCGGCCATGCATAGACGAAACCGCCGACCAGCAGCGCACCGCCGACGCCTGCTGCGATGAGACGCGTGATTGGCTTTGGTGACGACAGGAACGACAGGCCGACAGCCAGCGCTCCCGCCACCGTCATTGTCGTCAGCCAGATCGGCGACAGGACGTCGCAGCGCGCGACCTGATTGTCGTACGACGCGAACCCCAGATAGCCGAGGGTGCAGCCGAGCCCGAGCGCAGCGCCATAGCTGCGCATCCGCATAGCTTCCTCGCGCGCCCAGATCCAGTGAAGCACGATGGCTGCGCCGGCAATCGCGAGAAACGGCATCAGCTCGAGACCGATCGTCAGTGAGACCGCGCTCGAAAGGCCCATCGTCAGCCCGCCCCGTCGAATGTTCGGATCGGCAAGCCCGGCAATCGTGATGACGAGAAGAGCGAGCTGCCAGCCATGGTGATCGACGCGCAGCGGCATGAACATGAGCATCGCGGCCTGGCAGGCAAGCATCAGACCGGCGGCAAAAGCGAATGATCCCGGCGCAACGAGCCGCCGCACGGCAATACCCATTGCCATCAGTGCGACAAGCAACGGAATCAGCGGGGCGAGTGCAGCCGACGCCTTTTCAGCCATAACAATGCCGAAAAACGGCTTGATGATCAGCTGAAGCGCGGCAATCGGCAGATCGACAAGGCGCGTCCAATGGATGTTATACCCCTCGGGCGGATTGAGCTTGTACTGGCGCAAGTCGTACCAATCCTGCCCGTTCAGAAGTGCGCGCACTTGCGCCATGCGCAGATTGTCGTCGGTATCGCCGAGACCGAAGGCGAGGATCGGCTGCCAGCGCATGACGATGAAAACGACGCAGGCAAGCAGCCAGATCAGGACAAGCCAGCGCCGCCAATGACTGACGGCCAGATTCTCGGCTTTGCTCATCGATACTTCCCCTGAACCGTCCGCGCCATTAAGGGGCGAGAGCTTCCCTGCCAAGCGGACCATGATGCTAGACCGGCTGCCCCTAAATAAGGATCAACGAACGCTGCTAGGCCAGATGCTGCGCTATGGCGTTACTGGCGGCTTCGTGACAGCGTTTGGTGTCGCGGCGTATCTCATCGCGGTCGGCTGGGGTCAGGTGCCGCCACTAGGCTCGAATGTTATCGCTTATCTGGTGTCGATGGCGCTCGGTTACTTCATGCATGCACGCTTTAGTTTCCGCGAAACAAGCGGCGACGCCTCGGCAAAGCAGGGCGGAAAGTTTTTCATAACGTCGGGGATCAGCTTTGCGTTGAACAGCTTGTTCGTCTGGCTGTTTACCGATGTCATGGGCTGGGACGACCGGTCGCCGGTCATCGCGATGATATTTATCACGCCCGCAATCTGCTTCGTAATCTATCGCAAATGGGTTTTTGCTTAGTGGACCGCGTGATTTACGATCGGATGGCCGAGCATGATGCGACGCATTGGTGGTATCGCGCGCGCCGCGACGTGCTGGCGAGCCTCATCAAGCGGAAGATCGCATTGCCACCGATGGCACGCATCCTCGAAATCGGCTGCGGCACGGGGCATAATCTGGCCATGCTTGGCACGTTCGGCGAAGTCGACGCGATCGAAATCGACGATCATTCACGCGATATCGCATCGAAAAGATTGGGCCGCGACGTTGCTGCGTCACCTCTGCCGGCGCTGACCGGCGTTGCCAACCATCGCTACGACATGATTGCGCTTCTCGATGTGCTCGAACATGTCGAAGACGATTGCGCCGCGCTCAAAGCCATTGCGCAGCGCCTGCGTCCGGGCGGAACGATATTGATTACCGTTCCACAATATCCTTGGATGTGGAGCGGTCATGACGTCGCAAATCACCATTTCCGGCGCTATACCAAGGCAACATTGCGCAAAGTAATTGCCGACGCCGGACTGCGAGCAACGCTGCTGCAAAGCTTCAACAGCCTGCTGTTCCCGCTTGCTGCTGCCGACCGGATCGCGGCGCGCGTTCTGGGCCGGACCGGGAGTGACGATGCGCTGCCACCGGCCGCAATCAACTTGTTTTTCGAGAAAATATTCGGGCTCGAACGCTATTTCGTGGGACGCGTACCGATGCCGCCCGGCGTATCGCTCGTCGCCGTGGTATCGGCGCCCGCCTGATCCGCTCTGTGACCGAGGCGTGAACCTCCGCGTGCCGTGCCGATGACGTCGGCAACGATATAAAGCGGGCGCTTCTTGGCTTCGATATACAGCCGCCCAAGATATTCACCGATCAGCCCGAGCACGAACATCTGCACGGCGCCCAATCCGACGACAACCAGCATCAACGACGTCCAGCCCTGAACGGTCGTTCCGCGCAACCAGCCATAGCCGATATAAGCCATCAGCAGGACCGAAGCGCCCGTCAGCGCAAGCCCGGCGTGGCTGGCAAAGCGCAACGGCGCCGTCGAAAATCCGGTAATCGCATCGAAAGCCAACCGCAGCATCTTGGCCAACGGATAGTGCGTTTCGCCAGCATGCCGCTCTGCCCGGTCGTAAGCGAAAGGCACCTGGCGAAAACCGATCCAGGCGACCATCCCGCGGATGAAGCGCGCCTGTTCGGGAAGCGACAGAAACGCATCGAGCGCGCGGCGCGTCATCAATCGGAAATCCCCGGTGTCCAGCGGAATATCGGTATCAGTCAGCCGGGCAAGCAGCCGATAGAATAACGCGGCGGACGCCTTCTTGGCAAAACCTTCACCGGCGCGGGCGCGACGGACGGCATAAACCACATCGGCACCTTCGGTTTCCATAATGGCCAGCATATCCGGGAGCAGTTCGGGCGGATCCTGCAAGTCTGCATCGAGAATCAGGATATGATCGCCCCGTGTAAGATCGAGCCCGGCCGTCAGGGCAAGCTGATGCCCGTGATTACGTGACAAGTTGATCGCGACGACACAGGGATCATGCGCCGCAAGCCGCTGCATCGCAAGCCACGTCGCATCTTTCGATCCATCATTGACGAACACGATTTCGTAGTCGTCGCCAGCGACGGACTGGGCGACGCTGCTGACCCGACGATAAAGCTCGTCGAGGCAATCCGCTTCATCATAACAGGGGATGACAATCGACAGCACAGTCATGGCTTGGCAAGCATAGCGCGGTCATCGATGCGATACAGTGCGTTTGTACCATCAGTCCAGATTTGCGTTGTCCCGCGCAGCCCAGCGGGATCAAACGCAGGCGGTTCGATCAGCCAGATATAATCGAACGCACTGCGCGGCAGATTAGCCAACGACCAGTCGAGCGAACGCCATTTGTCGCGGCAGCGCCCCGCGATGACGACTTGCGACGGATCGTGGCGAAAATAGCCAGCGTCGGCCTTGATCGGGCGCATCAATTGCGCGCCTGCCATATCCCACTGGTCGTTCGAATAGGCCTGTTTACGAACTGTCGCGATAGCTGGCAGATGCCAATTGCGGTTCAATGCCCACGACTGTTGGCAGCGATAGCCCACAAAGCTCACAAGGCGAGCGCCGACAGGCAATTTTTCGACTGCAACAAGCGCGCGATCCTGCGCCGCTGCGCTTGCGTAAAGGCTAAACGTGTTGCCGCCGATGCGGCTTGCGAAGAAAGCAAAGGCTGCAATGGCAAGCAAAGACAGCAGGCGCGGACTTGCGCTCGGTAACGGCCTGATCGCCACGATTGCAATGGCCAGCATATAGGGAGTCAGGCGCATATCGGCATAAGCGGAGCCGAAAACGATGCGGGGCAACAGGATGAAAACCAAAATCAGAAAAGCAGCACTCGCGGCCAGATTACGCGACAATTCGAGATGGCGATACAAAACAGCGGCGACCGGCAACAGGCTGAGCAGAAGCACCGAAGCAATGTCCCAGCGCTGCCAGCGATCGCGCAATGTCATGACCATCGACTGCGCCTTGGCTGCCCAGTTGAACCAGTCCGCAGTCTGCCCGCCGACATGGCCGCTGCGCCATGCCACCATCAACAGGATCGGTGGCGCGAGCGCCAGACAATGTATGCCGGTCCAGAATATTGCGCGGGGCCAGGATCGGCCGTGATCATGCTGGCGAATCAATTCGGCGGAAAATGCAAGCACACCAAGCGTTCCCCAGCCGAACGTATGCGTGATCCACAAGATCGGGCCGATCACGACGAACAGCGCGGCGCGTCGTTTCAGCCATCCCTGCCGCGCCAGCCGAAGCCACAACGCAAACGCAAGCAACGCCAGCGCCATGGAGAACGCAAAGTTGACGAAGCCAAACATGAACGGGTGCCCATAAGCCAGCGGCAACGCAAACATTGCCGTCGGCGGAATTTCGCCGTGCACTTCGCGGGCAATCCATAACAGCCCGGCCACCATCATTGCCGGAATACTCATGACGATCAGCTTGGTGCCCAGTTCCAGACCGAAGATCTTCGACAAAGGTATGATCAGCAGGTCGACGCCGAGATTGCCGA
>JANODH010000390.1:0-29535 GCA_031412595.1 Sphingomonas sp.
CCCGTCAAGGTCGCGGAACGGGACAAGCGGTGGCGCAACACGTTGGTCATAGCTCGCCAGCATAGCACGCGCATCGCTGGGACAGATTCCCGGGCTGTTAACGCCATCAGCAAGCAGATGCCCGGTCGCCCCCGCAATCGACGCATCACCACCGAACAATCGTGAAATACGCTCGATGACAAAGCGGGACGGCACATAATCATCGTCGCAGAAAAAGACGATATCATATCGACCGCGCACACTATCGAGCGCACGGTTTCTTTGCACACACGAACCTTTCGGTGAAACGATGACTTCGACATTATCATGGTCGTCGAGATTTGTCGGCAAATCGGCAACTTTGGTAACGGACAGAACGATGCGGATGGGCAACATGCTTTGTCGCGAGAGTTCGACGAGAAGCTCACCAAGAATGTGCGGCCGGCCCAGGCTTGCGATGATGACTGCGACGCTCGGCAATTGCCCCGAATTGGTCATGCTGTCACCGCAGGCTTGCGGATGCGTATAGCTCAAAATCCTTGGCGTAATACGCATGGAGGAACCGTTCGGTGCAACTGCCAGGTTCAAGAAACCTGCGCTTTTCAACATCTCCATAAAGGCCGAACTTAGTGAGATGGCTGCGAAGCCTGTCGCGCGTTTTGAGTGGCACGACGGCGGCGTATGGCTTTCGTAGCGCTCGGAAAACGGGTGCGAATGCCCCCGCCTTCAAAGCAATCGTTCGATTTTCCGGCGCCGTCTCGTCGAGACGAATTCCCGTACAGCTCTCGATAAACGTTGCTGCATCGGCAAGACGGTCGAGCGCGAAGACCTCGTCGATAATGCGTTTATCGTCCTTGAAAACATAATCGGATTGGCGATTGAAATGGACATATTCGAGATCGAGCCGCTGCGCTGACGCGCGAAGCGTTTCGATGACGGCGTCTGTTTCGATTTCAATGACGCTCTGCGTAATTTGGGATTGCTGATAGCCCCTGAATTCGCGCAACCGCTGAAACACCGCAGAATAAAACCGATCCACGGGGTCGCGCACGATCGCGATCGACCGGTACTCGGCGACTTTCCGGTACGCATCGGGAAAATAATGTGCGAGATCGTCGAGCGTGAAGTGTGCGTAATGGACTATCCCCATGTCGGGATGCTTCGCCATACCGTCGAACATGCTTGGCATCGTGTCGATGGATCGCAAGGCCTTGCGCACCGATGTCCCCGCACATTTGGGAATGTGAATAAAGGCGAACCTATGCTGATCGGAAATGATCATTGGCAAAGCGCAGCGCGGGCAACGAAGAACATTGTCAGGTCCAGTCTGAAGTGCTCGTCGGCTAGCGGGGCGATGTTACACTGCCGGGACGGTTTTCGCCGTGCGTCAGACGCCTAAGCTAATGCTCGCGGCCTGATCGCCAGAAGGTTTGTGTGAGCGGGTCGATCAGATACTGGAGCACAGTCCGCTTTGACAGCGGAACAAGGACTTCAGCAGGCAGGCCTGGACGGATCGGCGATCCCCCGGCGCGGTCACTCGCGATGCGGCGTAGCTCGATTGCAGGAACATGCACTTCGCCCTCGAAATAACGCGCCCCGCTACGCTGATCGGTCAGGATGTCGGCCGAAAGCGCCACAAGGCGGCCGGCGATTGGCGCGCTGTTCGGGTCACGGATTGAGGGGAATCGCACTTGCGTCGTCATCCCGGTTCGAACGTCGTCCGCATCGTCGGGCGCAATCCTGGCCTTTATGACAAGCGCCCGGTCTTGGGGCACGACTTCCATGATTGTCTGACCCGGCGCGACGACTCCGCCGATCGTGAAAACGGACAGTCCGACCACGCGCCCCGACGCCGGCGCACGGACGACGGATCGCGCAAGCCGCTCGCGCGCCGCTGAAAGCCGAGGCCTCAACTCGTTCAGGCGCAGGGCAACGTCGCGAATGTCGTTGTTCACTTCTTTCAGCGCGTCACGATCGAGCAGCGTGGATTGCATTGACTGTTCACTGATCGCTTCGTTCGCACGCGCAATGTCTGCGGCTTGCGACCCGTAATCGCCGTCGAGCCCAGCAGCGGCACGCTCGAGCGCGCGAAGCCGTGTTTTTGTGACATACCCTTTTTCCGCGAGCGTCTGAAGTCCAGCCAGCTCGTCGGCAATCGTCCGGCGCTGTTCCCGATTAGCTGTGCGCTGCATGGCGATACCGCCAATTTGTGCGCGTGACTGGGCCGCACGCTGGCCAAGAACTGATTTCTGTGCGGCGATTGCCGTGCCACGGACGCGCAGGACATTGTTTTGCGTGGCCATAGCCTCGTCGGCAAGGCGCTTGTCGTCGCTCGACAGCGCAGCAAATTCAGGTGGCACGACCATCGTGCGACTACCATTTTGTTCGGCCAAAAGACGCGCATTCTGGGCCACAAGCATGACATATTCGCTCGTAAGGCCGCGCTCCTCGGCTGCGATCTCAGCGCTGGCAATGCGCAGCAGCGCATCCCCTTTTTCTACTTTCTGGTTGTCGGCGACGTAAAGTGCCGCCACTGTTCCGCCTTCGCGGTGCTGGACCGCTTGACGGTTACCGGCGACTTCGACGAGGCCCGCAGCATAAGCGCCCGCGTCCAGCGGCGTTAGCGCTGCCCACAACATGAATCCGCCGAAGAATAGGCCGCCAAACAGCAAAGCAAGGCGCGCCTCATAACCAATATCGTCCTCAACGGCAGGTGGCCTTGTCAAAACCGATGGAACGATGAATTCTTGCGTTGCCATCATTGAGCCTCCGCAGTCGACAATGCCGGTTTGGCAGTGGTTTTCTGCAGCGCGGCGAGCACTTCCTGATACTCGCCGAACATCGTTGTCCGTCCATTGACCAAAAGAAGCAAGCGCGTGGCCCCGCTCAGCATTGCTGCACTATGGGTAACCATAAGAACGGTCGCGCCGCGTGCCCGGGCGCCAGCAATTGCGCGCGCAAGCGCTGCTTCGCCATCGGCATCGAGCCCGGCGTTGGGTTCGTCAAGGATCAGCAGCGACGGATCGCCGTAGAGCGCACGAGCGAGGGCAATACGGCGCCGCTGACCGGTCGACAATTCCATGTCCGACCATCCGATCCGGCGATCATAACCGCCCGGCAGGGCAACGATGAGATCATGAACGCCGGCGTTACGCGCGCTGGCAAGAACAAGATCCGTTACCTCATTCGGATCATCGCCGCGCGACGTTGCAAACCGTGAAATGTTTTCCGCAATCGTGCCTGGCAGCAGCCCCGCGTCCTGCGGCAAATAGCCGATATGCCGTGCCAGCCGCTCGGGGTCCCAGTCGCGCATGTCCGATCCGTCGATGCGAACCCTTCCTGCATCAGCGAAAAGCGCGCCCGATAAGACGCGAGCAAGCGTGGTCTTGCCCGCGCCCGAAGGCCCGATGATGCCGACAAATTCGCCAGGCTGCACATCGAAACTGACATCGGACAACAAAGCGTTGCTGCCCGCGATCGGCGAATCGACTATGACTTCGCGCACCGACAGCTTGCCGTTGGGCGCCGGTAGCGAGAATTTAGCCGCCGCGCTGACGTTTTCGACATGGTCTGACAGGAGTTCGCCGAGCGCTGCAACCGCTTGCCGTGCTTGCGCGATACTCGCCCAGCTCGCCACGAGCAGTTCGATCGGTTGTAAAGCACGGCTGACGAGAACC
Organism: Sphingomonas sp.; assembly: GCA_031412595.1. Taxonomy (GTDB): domain Bacteria; phylum Pseudomonadota; class Alphaproteobacteria; order Sphingomonadales; family Sphingomonadaceae; genus Sphingomonas_O. The sequence continues at coordinate 3,657 of JANODH010000390.1, forward strand.
GATGCGGCAATGATGCTGCCGATCGAAATCTGGTTCGCGATTGCCATCCATGCGCCGAGGCCGAGTGCAACCGATTGGAGAAACAACCGGACGAATTTGGCCAGCGATGCATAACGCCCGTTGTCGAATTGCTGCTGTGTGACCAAGTTGAGCGCGCGCTGCCGTTCATTGGCGAGCCGCCGAACCATTGCCTGGCGCATGCCGAGTGCTCGCACGAGTTCGGAGCGTTGCGCCAGACGCTCCTGCGCGTTGTAGGCTGCCGCCATCGCTTGCAACGACGCTGCGCTGCCCCCACGATTGGCGCGCTCATTTGCGATTGCGAGGCAAATCAGCGCAAATGCAGCGAGTAGCGCGAGTGCGCCAATGAGCGGGTGCACCAGAAACGCAACGATGATATAGATCGGCGTCCAGACGATGTCGAATATTGCGATGGCAGGCGTGCCCGAGATGGCCGCGCGCAGTTGATCGAATTCGCGCATTGCCGCCTGTGCGTTGTATCGTGTCGCGTCGCGCGTACGCTGCGCCATCGTGAAATTCAGAATCACTTCTGCAAGCGTGTTGTCGAGGCGCAGGCCCGCACGCAGCATTACGCGTGCCCGAAGCGCATCGAGCACGGAAAGCGTTGCGAGTGCGAAAGCCACAACAATCGTCAGCCACATCAGTGTGATCAGGCCGCCTGTCGGCACGGCGCGATCGTAGACCTGCAACATGTAAATTGTCGGCGACAAATACAAAAGATTCACAAGGGCACTGAGAACGATCGCGAGGCGGAAATGATCGTGACACGCCGTCACGGCACTTTCCAGACCGACCGGAACTCGAACGCCGAACAGCCGCATCAGAACGAACCGGCTTGCGCAGTGTCCGACCACTGGCAATTCGCGGCTTTTAGGCGACCCAAACAAATCATGATCTGAGATGCGAAGATCACTTTACCACCCGAATAAAATGTAGAATCATTGAGCTGCGCCGTAATGGCCGAGCCAATAGTTGCGTCCAAGTAAACACACAACATTCGGAAGGGCTGACAAGTGGCTGTAGCATTATTGTAATATTTCACTCGTCCATTTTTTGACTGACAAACAGTTCTGGAGAGGGATATCTCATTGCTCCGTTACCGCCTTATGACCAGTCCATCTCTGATCGAAACCATGTGCATTTGCTATTTTCTTTGCGCGCACAGTCACGGGTTTTGCGCGCAACCCGAGCGCGATTCCGCATAGCAAGCCCCAATTGAGCCCCGGGTCAGGCGAAGGCGCAGCAACAAATGCCGGGATCGACATCGCGACCACTGCCCAACCAGCTGCGGCACCGACATCGGTACGCAGATCGCCTGTCGCGACAAATGTTGAGCGCCGCAGTGGCTTCAGCACGCGCGTTATTTGGATCGCGTAGGTGACGATCCCAATGACTCCCATCGAGCCAAGAATCGCGCTGCCAAGGCTCGACGAACGGAAACTGCCAACGCCGACGCCAAGGCCGCCGGACACCCAGAAAGCGTCGATCCCCTGGCGGGCCCACATCAAGCGGACAAGTGCTGATTCCGATTCAGCCTTGTTCACGATCATCGACTGATAAATTTTTTCGATAAAAAGGAATGACTCCGGCTGTGCGAGTGCCAGCACCAGCAGCGTGGCAAGCGCGACAAGCAGACCGCCAGTAATGATAACCAGCTTGGACACGCTGATCGTCGAGGGCGCAAAAAGCTGGCGCAATGCAAGGACCAGCCCATAGCCTGCGATACCGACATAGGCAGTCGTCGATGTCGAAACGACAAGCGCGGCAAGCAGGAGCATCGTGGCGGCACCGGTCATCCGGCGGTCAATGCCACGCAACCATAATTCCATATTGAACGCGAAGTAAATCACGCCGTACCCGGCAAAGCTCGACGGCTCGGCCATAATTCCGTTCATGCGCGCAAAGCCGCCGACGTCCTGCTTCACCTGGTTATAAAGTGCATTGCGAAAGAAATCGAAGATGTCGGCAAATGCTGTGCCCGCTGCAAGGATACCCAGAAAACCAAGAGTGGCGTGCGTCAGGCCAATAATCGCGACCACCCGTGCAACCTCGGACGGGGCCGACGCAGATTGGACCGCAAGATAGGCTGCGATCGCGCCCAGCATGGTCGCGAAAAGATAGCCTGCCGACGTCAGGTTCTGCGCTGTAAATGCGAGTGGCACCGTTGCGAAGGGATCGGGCGTCGGCACTGGACGAAGCGGTGCCACGTTCAAAGCACCACCGAAAATGAATGGAAGGATGATCGCACCGATCATGCCATAAAGTACGAAAAACACGAGCGGCAGGTTCGCAGCCAGTGCGACGCGCAGGCTTCCTTGCGCCCTGTGCGATGGCATTACGCAGCGGATGGCGAGCAATAGCACTGCTTCGATCGAAGGGAGCACCGACGAACCCGTTGCAAGCTGAAATGCCGCCGAGCCGCCCATCAATGTCGTCAGCATGACAAACAGCATCATTGCCAGGGTCGACGCGCGCAGCATGATATAGGCCCCGATCAGGCCGACAAGTGCACCGAAGATTGTGATCGTCATCGCCCAGGTATCAACGCGCGGCCGCAGCGACGGCGTGACCAAACCCGGCGTCGAAACATTCGGGCGCGAATCGTGCAGCGTTTCTGAGGGCGTCCTGTTGGTCGAAATCGGGCAGCCAGCGCTCGAAACGCTCGACGGCGTCGCACAAGGAATCGGGGGTCTGGGCGTCGAAGAAAATACCGGTCTGTTCAGGCACAATGGAGTCCGTCACGCCGCCTCGTCCAAAGGCAATGACGGGACGTCCGCTGGCATTGGCCTCGACGGGCACAATCCCGAAATCCTCTTCAGGCGTGAAGACAAGAGCGCGGCAAGTGGCATAAGCCACTTGCAATTCCCTGTATGTCAGGCGGCTTTTGAACGAGATATTAGGCTTTGCCGCGCGGCGCAGTTCGGCGGCTTGCGGACCATCGCCTATGATTGTCAGCGGCAGGCCAAGCCGGTTAAACGCCTCGACCGCGAGCATTGCCCGCTTGTACGGGCGCAACTGGCTGACCCACAGATAGCCCGGCCCAACATCGTTCGATGGTGCGAAATCGGAGACCGCGACACAGGGGTGCACAACGCACGATTCGCGGCCCCATGCGCGACGGATCCGTGCCTTGATAAACGACGAATTGGCAATGAAAGCGTCGACGCGCGCCGCCGATGTCACGTCCCATTGGCGCAATCGGCTGAAGATGATTGGCATCGCCATCCGCGCGATCGGGCCGGAATCTCGCAGATACTCGTGATAATGGTCCCACAAATATCGCATCGGCGAGTGGCAATAGCAGATGTGCAGCGCGTCAGGAGCCGCAATTACGCCCTTTGCCGGACCCGACTCGCTGCTGATGACAAGGTCGTAACCGCGCAGGTCGAGTTGCTCGAGCGCGAGTGGCATCAACGCCAGATATTTTTGATAATGACGCCGCGCGCCCGGCAACCGGTCGATGAAGGTCGTCCGCACGACGCGGTCGCTGATCGCACGCGACACCGATGCGGGGTCGTAAACATGCGTGAAGATGTCCGCTTGAGGGTACAACGACAACAGCCGTTCAAGGACGCGCTCGCCGCCGCGCATGCCCACCAACCAATAATGAACGATTGCAACGCGTTTGAACTTCACGTCCCGCCTGCCTTACTGCGGCGTCTTGGGATAATAATTCTTGTAGCTCTTAGCGAAGATCTCCGGGTCACCGTCGCCGAAGCGCAGTTTCTTCCGGAGATCGACCCGGTTCAGCACGACGCCGAGATCACCAAGCGCTTGCAACGGCAGCTTTTTCAGCGCGGCTCGGACCACGCGATCAGTCGTATGGCGCCATCGCGTTACGACGATGACATTGTCCGCAAGCGCCACGATGTCGCGCGTTTCCGCAATCGGCAAAACCGGTGCACAGTCGAGGATGACAAGGTCGAACTGTTCACGCAGTTGCGCGATCATCCGGTTTAGCTTGCCTTGCTCGAGCAGGCGCACGCCCTCCTCAAACGGCGTTGTGATCGCAAACAGTGCTGCGCCGCCCAATACATCCGATGACGGCACTGCATCGATCGTGATCGATCCATCGAAAATCGCTCCCAAACCGGGCAGACCGGGGCCCATGCCATAAGCCAGACTCAAGTTTCGTCTCACGACGTCGCAGTCGATAATGGCGACCCGTTCGTGGGCTATGGCTGCGGTCCGGGCGAGGCAGGCGGCAATTGTTGTCTTGCCTTCATCGGGCATCGCCGATGTCACTGCGATCACTTGGTTCTGGCTATTGGGCGACTGCCGGATGGCAGCAAGGATACTTCGCATCGATTCGGTAAATGCGCCGCCGGGATAAGCAGCGATCGTTTCCAACGGTGATCCGGCATGTGTTTCGACGGATTCAAGCAACGGCACTGAACCCGCACAGCGCACCTGCAGCCGACGCTCGACATCCTCTGCCGTGGTGAAACCGGCATAAGCACTTTCGACTGCGATCGCTGAAGCGCCCCCAAGGAGAACGCCGATCAGGAGTCCGAGTACAAGGTTGAGAGTCAAATTCGGACTGCTGGAACGCGTCGGAACCGACGCCGCCGACAAAAGTGTAGAATTGGCTTGCTCGGCGCCTGATCGCGCCACGACTTCCTTGAAGCGATTGAGATAGCTTTCGTACAGCGCTTGCGACGCACCCGCACGACGTTCAAGATCATCGAGATTGATCAGCGCGCGATTGTTCATGTCGAGCTTGCTGGTCGCCCCGCCCAGGCTAGCCTGAAGTGAGGATAGCCGCGCCGACGAGGCTTGCGCATTGGTCTGCAAATTCATGATCGCGCGGCGTACTTCGATCGCGATTTGCCCGTCGATATCGGCAAGTTGCTGTTGCGCCGATTGTAGTTCGGGGTGCGAGGGAAGATAGCGCTCGGACAATTCAGCGGTACGGATGCTCAGGGCCGCGCGCTGGCTGCGCAGGGCGTTCACGACGGCGGACGTCGTTGCATCGCCCAAGGCTTTCCCGCTGTATGCCGCGACAAGCCTTGCGGCATCCTGGGTCGCTTCGGCGCGTGCGATCGCGACTTGCTGGTTATAGGCCGAGATTTCCTGCTCGGTAAGCGAAGTTCCCGATTTGCTCTGAAGATTGTTAGAAATCCGGTATTGCTGCACCGCACCGAAATCCGACTGCGCCTGCAACCGGAGTTCTTCCATCCGTTTGCGCAGAATGCCGACGGCCCCTTGCGACGCCGTCACTTTTGTCGCGATTTGGTTACCCGAATAGGTTTTAGCGTAGCCGTTGGCGATCTTTGCCGCCAGCGCAGGATCGCCACTGGTGAAGCTCATGCGCAGAGCGTAGGAATTGCCGACACGCTTCACCGAAAGGCCGCGCGCGAGATAATCGATCGTAACCTCGCGCTGCCGGTCTGTGGCCACCCGTTGCGTCGTTAGCGCATTCGACTCGTCGGTTCCCAATCCGAGCGCCCATGCAAGGCGGACGAGGGTTCCGGGTTGGTTGATTTGCGCGGCGACATCGGCATCACGAGCCAGCCCTAGCTGGTCGTAAACTTTGGCAGCCAGATCATGTGACTGCATAAACTGAATTTCGGTCTCGATCTGCTCAGCACCACGCGGCAGGTCATTGGCGCCGTCGCTCGGTCCCGGTGTAATCGTTTCGGTATTCGGCTGCAGCAGCAAATCGGCACTGGCGGTGTAAAGTCGCGGCGAATTACTCGTAATGAGCAAGGCAAAAAGCATGCAGATGCCGACGATTGTGGCGATGACGACAAACTGACGCCGGATGAGCGACAGCAAAGCCCGGAGATCGAGGCGATCACCCCCGGCTTCGGCTGAAAACGGCATGCGAGGGGCGGATGACGGCTGTGCGATCAAGCCCCCGCTTGCGTATTGCGAAGGCACATTCACGATCGACTTCCCTTCTGTCTTTGTTGGAGCCGGATCATATCTTGCCTGTCAGCCCGATGCCGACGGCCACGCTGTCATACTCATCGACGAAACGAACATTTGACGATTTTTTTGAAATGATCCGCCCGAAAGCGCTGACATCGACACGGCGGCCGATCTGGTAATTACCCGTAAGACCTGCGGTTGTCGTTTGAGTCGAAATGCCCAGTTCACGATAGTCATCAAGATCATGGTTCAGCGCGAAAACGAAGCGCAGCTTGCGCAACGGGTCGTAGAAAAAAGTCGCCCCGACGCTGCGCCGGACGATGCCTGCGACACTCGCAAAGTTGCTGTTCACGATTTCCTGTCCTGCCTGCACACGCACGCTGACCAGACGCGTTGGATACCAATCCACTGTTGCGTCGTAAGTCAGGCCAGCAAAATCGCGAAATGCGGGATTGCGATAATTCTGCTCGCGCCAGCCGATGCCGAATTCGCCGACTATAAGCGATTCGGTGTCCGAACGAAGACCGGCAAGCACCGTGTAGCCCGTTGCATCGCGCAATTGCCCTTGCGACCGATTAAGGGACTGCGTCCGGTTTGCCGAACCGCTGGCAAAAATTGTCGCGGACGGCGCGACTTTGAAATTTATACGCGATCCGACGCGCAGGGCCTTGGCATCCCTGAAAGCCTGGCTGAGGGCAGCACCTTTTGCAGTCTGCAGTGCGCTGTACGAACGCCGTGCGATACTTGCCGAGGCAGAAACGCCAAGCCTTCGGAATTCAGTGCTGATGGCGGCACTTGATTCGATTTTTTGGACTTCGGCGGGCCCGGCCGTGACGAAATTGAGACCTGCACTGCCACGCTGCTCGCTTTCGCGTCCATAAGTTGTACGAAACGAAAGGGCGCTTGGTGGGCCAAGATCGATACGGCCACCATATGCCACATCGACAGCGCTGCGGTTTTCGGTCGAGAAGCGTGTATAGCGCCGGGCGGCCGCTCGCGCTGTTAGCGTTGCCGTGTGTGCGCCGAAACGCGCAGCAAAGCCAACCGATGGCACAGCCTCAAGATAAACATCCTCGCGGACATTTTTGGAAGTTCGAAAGATGTTGCTGTCAGAGGCGAAGCGCGCGGTGAGAGCGATCGTGGCCAACACGGGGCCGATGGCCAATGGCGTTGCCTGATATTGCGGCTCGACGCGCACCCCAGCAACGTCACTGCGAAAGAGCACAGTTTCGCCAGCGGATACGCTTTGGGCGCAAGCCGAATTCGGGTAAAATCCCGCAACAACAGCCGCGAAAAGCAACTGTTGCGGTGGAGATTTTTGAAAGTCGGGCATTGTCCTTGGCGATTAGCGCTCAAAGGACGACAAACGCATTGCAGAATTGTTACAGAAATCGGACGATTGGATTATTGTCCCGACAAAAGACAAGTCGCCGTCAAGGTTACGGGGATGTTGCGCGCACGTCGACTGAGAAGATGTTTCCAATAGACCGCAACGCTTCGAAATCGAATCCGCAATCCCGCGCGCTGACCAACGGCAAAGATAAGTGTGATTGATGACCAGAAAAAAGTCGCGCGCCGGCGCGTGACGGTACCGTCATTGCGCACACCCGCATAAGGCACGCAACTTAGCCAGGGCAAATCGAATTTGTTGAGCACGGCGTCTATATCATCTTCATAACGCCGACCGGCGACAAAACCGTTTGCGCTTTTCGATTCGCCGATCGGGCGTGTATGCCGTACGGTGATTTCATCAATGACCGCAAAATCCTGCAACGAAGTCGACACCAAATTGCACCAGATCAGATCGATGCCACTTTCAAAGCCGAGGTCATAAAGCGGCTGAATTGCGGACAGCACATCGGCCCTGAAGATCGGACACATCATCTCGATATAGTTTACATAGCGAAGACGGAATGACGGATTTTTGAGTAAGGCCGCAAACGTAAAATAACTGTCGTGCGAAAGCGCAGGCTGCGCAATCTTGAGCTGATGCTGTGCGACAATGTCGAAAAGTCGCTGAAGGTCGTGCGTCGAAATTGAAAGATCGTCATCGAAAAGTGAAACATAGTCGTAGCGCGCGATCAAATCGGCATGGTCTCGCATTATCTCGCCGTATCCGGCTACTTTTGCTCCAGGACGATATTCGAATAAAGTTCCCGGTTGGCGGGGATCAGTCACGGCGCTGTCATAAGCCGAAAGCAGGACATCGAAACGCCGTTCGGACGCGGGTCCGCACCATTCACGATGCAGGCTTTGCTGGCCGATCCGCGAGATAACAAGGAAACGGTTCGACTCGGTCTTCATTGCGGCGTTGTTAGGGCACTTCATCTTCGGGTGAAACTGCCGACAGTCCCCCTGATGGGGATTGTGGTCGTGTAGCCGATTTGGCATCGCAACGGTTGCAAACTCTGCGCCGTAAAAAACGGGACATTTGCCGATGCCGATTGCCAAAATGCCCCTGCAGCTGCTTGGCCTTAGCGACACCTATCATCTTTTGTGGTGGCGGCGCACTCTGTTGCGGCGTTCGGTGCTGACGCCCTGGAACGAAAAGAATGGAGCAATTTTCGTTCACATTCCGAAAACTGCAGGTACTTCGGTGCTTGCGGCACTCGGTGCGCCAACGGTGTTCGACACGCATGCACCGAGTCGTGCCTATGCGCGCGCTTACCCGGACTTTTACTCTCGGGCTTACAAGTTCGCGTTTGTTCGAAACCCGTGGGACCGATTTGCCTCTGCCTTCCATTTTATGAAGCACGGTACCGATTGGCCAATGCAACAAGAATGGGCGCGTCAACACATCGGCGACCAGAGCTTTGCGACCTTCACGCACCGGCTCCGTAATCCGGTGTTCAGGGCATCGGTTCTCGCCGAACGCTTTTTCTGGCCGCAAGCGTTCTGGTTGCAAGGCGAGCGTCGTCGCACAGGTGTCGACGAGATATTTCGATTTGAGGCGCTGGACAGTGCAACCCGCCAACTATGTGCACGCTTTGGTATTGCCGCACCTGCTGAAACGCCGCATTTGCGAAAAGTCGAAAAGCCCGATTTTCGAAACTTATATGATTCCGACATGGTCAAAATTGTCGGCAATATTTACCGTGCTGATATTGATCAGCTAAATTATGCTTTTATCGACTAGAGTAACAGCCGTGTTGAATTCTACCCGCCACGTGCAATTCAACAAATGGATCGTTAACTGGCGACCCGCCGAACGTCGCTGCACCTCTCGGAGCATTCGGTGAAAGTAAGCGTGGCGCGGGCTTCGCTTTGGGCGATGGGCGGCAGCGGTCTTCAATATCTCTCGCTTTTCATTTTGTTGGCTTACCTCACGCGCGTCTTGAATCCCCGTGATTTCGGGTTGATGGCAACGCTGTCGATCGGGCTTGATCTCGGGCTACGGGTCGCCCGATGGGGCCAGATCGAATTGCTGCAGCACGCCGACAACCGGTCCGATGCCGTTCGCAATCATGCATTCTGGCTAACGATGGCGATTGCCTGTGGCCCCGCGCTCCTTTTTATCGTCGCGGCGTGGCCGATCGGCGCGTACTTCGCATCGTCCGAAATAACGATCATGGCTAATCTTTGTGCGCCGATTATCCTGCTGTCGGCTGCGGGATCGACCGCCGAGGCAATTCTGCGCAACGAATTCAGATTCAAGCAACTTGCCTATCGTAACACTGTCTGTACGCTTATTGGCGGTGCTGTGGCGATCGGCCTTGCAGTTCAAGGTTTTGGTGCGACCGCGCTGGCGGCACAGCAACTCATTCAAGCGACGCTAGGCACAATCTGGGTCTGGGCAGCGGTAGCCTGGCGGCCAAGCTTCGCGCCTGTTTCCTATTACAGCCCGAAAACTGCCCGTCACGGCGCGAGCATAATGGTCGGATCTCTCCTGCCGCAGCTCATTCCACGCTCTTTCGATCTCTTTGTGGCCATCCTTCTCGGTCCGGTTGCGCTTGGCATCATGCGGGTCGCGAACCGGTTCAACGACTTTGTCGGCCAAATGATTTCCATTCCGCTCGTCGGGGTTGCGCATGCGCAGTTTTCGAACGTCGCAAGTGACACCGCTGCCATACGCAAAGGCTATCTCCGGCTGACACAAGCAAGCGCTGTCGTCACGTGCCCCGTCATGATCGGTGTGGGCCTTGTTGCGCCCGAAGCTGTGCCACTGCTTTTCGGCATCCAGTGGCTGCCGAGTGTGCCGATCGTCAAGATCCTCTCATTACTCGCCATGATATTGCCTTTGAGCTATTATTTCTCAGCAGCGATGCTTGCGCTGAATGCGCGACGTATCGTTGTTCGACAGAGTATTCTCGATCTGTGCCTCGGCGTAACTTTGGCAGCCGTCGCAGCCTGCATATCGATCGAAGCCGTGGCCTGGGCAATCGTCGTTCGATGCGCGTTCACCGGGATCTGCAACACCATCGATCTGCGTAAACATGTCGGGCTGCGGTTGACCGAACTGGCGCATTACCTTGCCGCACCGTACGCCGCCACGCTGACGATGACAGCCACCGTTATGGCCCTTCGATTTGTCTTTGCGGAAGGCCGTTCGCCAATGCAGACGCTGTTGCTGCTGACAGTTGGGGGAGCGATCGCCTACGCCACGACGATATTTGTCGGTGCGCGCCTTGGCCATTGGCCCAATGATGGTCTCGACTTCCGACGCGGACTCCCGAGCCGCCAACAAAGTTTGCCCGACAGTGCGTAAGCGGCAAATCTTTACATACAAGTGAATTCAACGGCTGCAGACCTGTTGAATCTTAAGTCGAATAGCGAACGCGCTGCAAGAAATGCGGTGTCCGATATGCTGCCAAATAGTGCTGTCCGTATCGAAATTGGCGTCTCGAACGGCGATTTTCCACCGGACCCGAAATCGCACGAGAAGGGCAGGTCGACTAGAGCCCCAGTGCCAATCGAGCCTGCCGTCGCCGTGCGCGAATTGCACCGCCGATGAACGCGAACCCGATGATTGTCATCGACCATGTTGCCAGTTCCGGCACTGCATTTGCGCCGATCGGATTGAAGGTGTCCCGGAATTCCCAGTTGACGAGGTCATGATTTGCCGCGCCGCCGCCAGTGCCCGACGTGAAGCCGACGAACGCATTCGGAGAACCAATCACGGCTGCCAGATCGAATTTATAGGAAAGGATGGCTGACAGTGGCCGCGCGTTCGAATCGTTCAAGCGCACTTCGATCGTCTGTGACGCGCCGTTATAATCGATCCAGGAGGTCAAGTCTTGCCGACTGTCGAGAATGAAGGGTAGAGCATTATTCAGAGCAAGAGATGCAAGGCTGCCGTTCAAGTTGATGCCAATGTGGTTGTTCGAATTCTGATCGTTTCGGCCGTTGTTGAAGGTGTCGTATTCGACTCCCAGGCTGCTCTTGATCCCGCCATAGCCGATGCCGCCGCCCGATCCGCCAATCGTGTTCCGATTTGGCTGGATTACGAAAACAAAACCGTCGGCACCACCACCCTGCTGTGCGTTCAGATTGAACGTAAAGCGCGTGCTGAAGCTATAGAGCGATCCGAAAATAATGGGGGCGGTGCTGAAGACCGAACCTGATTTGAAAAACTGCGAGGGGCTCAAGCGCATCACAGTGCGCCCGCCCGTGGCGACCGTGGCCGAATCACCATTGACCGTTAGTCCGCTCGTGCTCGAGAAATCATTGTAGACGATTGTCGTCGCGCTCGCCGGTGCAACGGCGGTTGCGAGGCAAAGACATGCGGTCGGCAAGAATTCCATAAGCGAACGTTTCATCGACATATTCCCACAAGGCGCTTCAGCGCTGAAAATCAAAGCCGCGAATATCTCATCCGGGCATCAAACGCGGGTACGACCGGTAAACGATGAATTTATGACATTTTGCCCAGCCGCCGCACATGTCCTGTGTTGGGTCACTGAAGCGTGGCGCAATTGGATTGTGCGAGGACAGCTACGAATTCGCAAAAAACCAATAGCCCAGTTTCTTCGGTGCAATCGCCGATATCGTCTAATGCGACGACAAAGTTAATTACGATATTCTTCTTTGTTACTGTCATCAGCAAGTAATGGACTCGTCACAGTCAGTGGTTAACGCATCCTCAGGCCGGTGCATAGATTTGCGATTATCGGCGTCGTTGTGTGTCATCACAAATCGAGGAGCTCTACATGCCAACATATAACGGAACGACCGGCGCCGACATTTTTACCGCCCCTACGGCCGAAAGCTGGACTATTTTCGGGAATGGCGGCAGCGACACGCTGACAGGAGGGGCCGGAAACGATTTCATTTACGGTGGGGCGGCGAGCGACACATTGAAAGGCGGCGCCGGTAACGACATTTTTTTCGTGGGGCCCTCGGCCTTCGAAGGAATCGATACCTACGACGGCGGCAGCGGCGTCGATTCAATCGTTGCCACAGGCGACGGCGCTACGATCGGCATTAGCGCAATCAAGGGCGTGGAGACCATCGACGCCGGCGGCTTTGGCGATGTCAAAATCAAAGCTGGACCAGCAGGTGTCTTGTTCGATTTCAGCAAGATGACGTTGATCGATATTGCCGAAATCGGTGGCGGCGCGGGCAATGACCGTATCACGGGAACCGAAGGCGACGATGTCATCAATGGTTTTGGTGGTCAGGACGTGCTCAATGGCGGCGGCGGCGACGATTTTTTCAATGTAGGCACGGCCGCCGGCTTTGCCCGTTTCAACGGCGGCACGGGTTTCAACACGATCCAAGCCGTTGCGGAAAATGCCGTAATCAGAATTCAGGCGCAGACCAATATCCAGGAGATTACATCTAACGGTTTTGGCAACGTGACCATCTCGGGCGCGGGTGACAGCGACCTTCTCGACTTCACGGGGGTGACGCTGACCGACATCACGGCAATCAATGGCGGCATGGGCAACGATACGATCATCGGCAGCGATGACGACAATGTCATCAACGGTGGCGACGGCAGTGATCGCCTGTCTGGCGGCATCGGTTTTGACACGATTGATGGTGGTGGGGGCAACAACGTCCTGAATGGCGGCAGTGACGACGATGTCTTCCTCGTCGGCACGAAAACGTCCCTCAATACCTATATCGGCGGTTCAGGCTTCGACACGATTCAGGGTAACGGCGACGAGGCCGTCATCGTGCTGACGACAGGATCCTTGAGCGGGATCGAGTCGATCGTGTCGGGTGGGTTCGGCGTCACGATCGCGGGCACAACTGGCGTCGATGTCATTGATCTTCGCCCTGTCGACATCCCCGATGGTGAGATTGCGCTGATCGACGGCAAGGACGGAAACGACACGATTTATGGCACAAATGCCAACGTCAACTCAGGCTCAACTGGCGCCGACACGATTGCCGGCGGCACTGGCGATGACCGCATCTTCGGCGGATCGGGTGACGATATCATCGAAGGTGGCGCGGACTTCGATTATCTAGATGGCGGTGCTGGCTTCGATACGGTGAACGGCAATCTTGGTGATGACATGATCGTCGCCAGCGGCCTTGACTTCCTCTTTGGCGATGAAGGCAATGACACGTTCCTTGCCAAAGGCGGAGCCGCAAACAATTTTGACGGCGGTGCCGACTTCGATACCATTCTTGCCACCGCAAACGGCAATATCGCGATCGAAACGATCGTCGATGTCGAGCGGATTGATGGCGGCGGTTTTACCAACGTCAACTTGACCGGTTTGACGACGGGCGGTGTTCTCGATTTCACGGGCGTCGAGCTGATCGGGATCAAAAGCATCCTGGGCAGCGGCCAAAGTGACGATTTTATCGGTTCGGATGACAATGACCTGATCCTTGGTGGCGGCGGGGCCGACTTGCTCAATGGTGGCGCTGGCAACGACACGATCAGCGGTGGCAGCGCTTTCGATGAACTCAGCGGCGGTGAGGGTGCCGACATTTTCAAGGATACGATCGCCAACGTGACAGGTGATACGATAAATGATTTTGGCACCGGCGACAAAATCCAGATCAGCAATCTAGCTTATTCGAGCGCCGTCACTTTGGCCTTCGATACCGTTGCCAACACGCTTTCGATCGATCCTGATGGAGCAGGCGCAAAGAAAGCTTTCGCAATTACGGTTTTGGGTGATCTGAGCCTTGCTAACTTTGCAGCCGTTTCAGATGGGGCGACGGGAACGTTTATTGAGTATGTCTCGAGCGAGACCACTTTGAGCGGAACGCAATTAGGGTTTTCGTCTGATAAGACGGCATTCCATTCGCAAGATTATTTCATTGCATGATAACTGACCTGCCGGGTGTTTCGGCACGAATTCGGAAGCTACGAGGAACCGGGCCCGTGTCATTGATGCGGTCCGGTTTTCCGTCTGTAATCGGCTCCATGCAGAGCTTTTCGAATGATAGCCCGTTTGGCGATGGCGGCCGGCTGAATCCAGCGACATGAAAATGTAGTAATCTTTGCTTAGACGAAGTCGTCGGCACTCGGCGCGGCGCTCATATCTTTCGCGCGTGGCGGTTTATAGTTGCACTTCCAATCGGGTGACAGAGTGACCGCATGTTTTTGTAAAGTAGCCCGACCGCGCCGCTGGTCAGCTGAGGCGAATCGCCATCGCACGTCGGGCTTTACGCTACTGGAACTGCTTGTCGTGCTTGCCATTCTCGGCCTGCTCGCAGCCGTCGTCGGGCCGCAGGTTTTGCGCTATCTGGGCAGTTCAAAAACGCAGGCTGCAGCGATCCAATCAAAAAATATCGTTGCCGCGCTCAATCTCTACAAGCTTGACGTCGGCAATTTTCCAAAGACGGAAGAGGGCCTGCAAGCGTTGATGAAAGCACCGCAATCTGCCCCGTTTTGGAATGGTCCGTATCTGCCAGATGCTGGCGCGTTGGTGGACCCTTGGAAGAACCCATATCAGATGAAAGCTCCGGGGGATCACGGTGAGGTCGACGTTTATAGCCTTGGCTCAGACAATGCTGTGGGCGGCAGCGGCGACGCCAGGGATATCGGCAACTGGTAACGGACTCCGCAAAACCACAACGAGAGCAACGTAACCGATGACTGTGTCTTCCTTTTGTCGAACGGCCTCGCTTGCTGTGCTATCCCTGCTCGGCGCCGGTTGCGCGGCAGTGAAGCCGCTCGTTCCGATCGCAATGCCACAACCGTCCGTCCTCGTACGGGAAGCCGAAGCGTCAACCGAGTTGCGATCGACAATTGTCGGTGGCGAGGCGCCGGTTCCAAGCGCGCCGCGCCCGGCGGCGGCGCGGCCGAGGGGCGGTGATATCGCCTTTAATTTTCCCATGGCAGACGTCGCGATCGTCGCAAAATCGGTTTTAGGTGACGTCTTACGCACGAATTATGTCATTGCCCCTGGCGTTACGGCCCAAATTTCTTTTGTGACACCTGGGCGCGTCGCGCGGGGATCGGTCCTCGGCCTGTTTGAAACCGCGCTCAAGAATGCCGGGCTCGCGCTGACGCCAATGGCTTCGGGATATCTGATCCAGCCTGTTACGAGCGCGCAAGCCCCGGTCAACGCCGACGCCATTGGATTTGGTGCCGAAATCCTCACACTGCAGTTCATCAACGCAGATGAGCTCAAAAAGTTGCTCGATTCGGTTCTGCCGGGCGTGGTTACCGCAACCGATAGCACGAGAAATGCGGTGACCATTTCGGGTACGACGGGGCAACGGACCAGCGCACGTGACTTGATTGCGCAATTCGATGTTAACTGGCTGCGCAATATGTCGTTCGCGCTGCTGGTTCCGCAGCGGACCGACAGCCGCCTGATCGTGCCGGAGCTCGAAAAGCTGATCAACGCCCCCGATGCCCCGACTCGCGGGCTCGTCCGCCTGATCCAGATGGAGCGCCTGAACGGCATTCTCGCCATCAGTGCCCAGCAGCAGTATCTGGAGGATGTTCGCCGATGGATCGACATTCTCGACCGTGAAGGCGCGAGTAACGAACCCAAACTTTTCGTTTATCGTGTTCAGAACGGGCGCGCACGGGATCTGGTAAAAACTTTGAATGGCGCGTTTGGGATCGCGAGTGACAGCAGCAGTGGCGGCTCTGTCGATCCGCTTGCGGCGCAAAACGAGCTCAGCACGACTCAAAACGCGCCGCGTCCAACAGCGACGGCCAACACTCCGGGGCCGAACTCGCGCGAGGCAGTCGGAACGGCAACGACGTCTGCAAGCGGCGCGGGTTCAACTGCGGGAAGTTTCGCAGGGCGAATTTCATCCGATGAAGTAAACAACGCCGTTGTCGTGTTCGGCGCGCCACGCGATTTCGCAATCGTTGAAGACGCGATGCGAAAGCTGGATGTGCCCCCGACACAAGTTCTGATCGAAGCAGCGATTACCGAAGTCGCCTTGACTGGTGATCTTTCGTACGGGGTCGACTGGAATTTCATTCAGGGAAACAGCAATTTTGTATCCGGTGCCGGCACGCCAGCCGCACCCGCTGCTAACGCCGCCGGATTTGCCTATTTCTTGAGAACGAGCGACATAAGCGCAACGCTCCGCGCGCTTGAAAGCCGGACAAATATAAAAGTTATCTCGGCACCAAAGCTGCTGGTGCTCAACAATCAGACGGCGGCACTGCAGGTCGGAAATCAGGTGCCGATCCAGACGCAGCAACAACAAGCAGTCGGTACCGGAAACGGCAACATCGTCAATTCGATCGAGTATCGCGACACCGGGGTTATCCTGCGCGTAACGCCGCGCGTGAATGCAAGCGGCCTTGTCCTGCTCGATATCTCACAGGAAGTCAGTAGCGTTTCCAGTCTTTCAACTGGGGGAATCGACTCACCTACGATCGCCACGCGCCGCATCGCGACGACAGTTGCCGTGCAGGACGGACAGGTGCTCGGCCTCGGCGGGCTGTTCAGCGATTCGAAAACGAACGGTAACACCGGCCTGCCGTTGTTGACACGGATTCCGATCCTCGGCGCGCTGTTCGGGCGGGCCACTGCGGCGCAGGAACGCCGCGAACTGATCATCCTTATCAAGCCACAAATCATCCGGACACCCATAGACGGGCAAAAAATAACCGAAGAATTGCGCAGTAAACTAAGAACGCTGGAGCCATTCCGTACCGAGGGGCGCATTCCCTGACGGAATAACTCATTGAGCCAAAACACCGCTGCTTTTGAATCGGCAAAGCGCTTGAGTTGACAGCAAGCGATTGGCGCGTTCAATCGCCGGGCGATAATCCAACTTATGAGACTCTGTTTTGACCACTGACGCTTTCGCTTCAAAATGGCGGGGCCCCTTGAACGGCGTCCGTGTGCTCGATTTCAGTCGCGTGCTTGCCGGCCCCGCTGCATCGCAAGCGCTGGCCGATCTCGGTGCAGAAATTATCAAGGTCGAACCACCCGGCGGCGGTGACGATACGCGATCCTTTCCGCCATTCGAGCAAGGGCACAGCGTCTATTTTCTGGGCATCAATCGCGGCAAGAAAAGCATCGTCATCGATCTGAAAAGCGAACAGGGCTTGGCGCTGGCGCGCGATCTTGCGGCGAAATCCGACATTCTCGTGGAGAATTACCGGCCCGGCGTCATGGATCGGCTGGGGCTCGGCTACGACGCACTGTCGGTAATCAACCCGCAGCTCATTTATTGTGCGATTTCGGGGTTCGGCATGACCGGGCCGTTGCGAGACGCACCGTCGTTTGACATCGTCACGCAAGCGCTGTCAGGTGCTTTCAGCTTCAACGGCGAGCGCGACCGGGCGCCAACGCGGCTGGGCATTCCGCTGGGCGATCTGGTCGGCGGGATCAACGGCCCGATCGGCATCCTGGCGGCATTGTATGAGCGCACAGTGACCGGGCGCGGCCGGTTGATCGACGTCAGCTTGCTCGACGGGCTGATCGGCATGATGGCGTATGTGCCGCAGGTCGCTTTGATGAGCGGCGAAAACCCGGTGCCGCAGGGGAATCCGCATCCAAATCTCGTCCCTTATGGCGTCTTTCCTGCGGCGGATGGGTTGATGGTCATTGCGTGCCTGTCCAATAGCTTCTGGGGCAATATCTGCCGTGCACTCGGCCTCGATCACTTGATCGACGATGAACGATACCGGACGATCGAGCAGCGCCGCATCAATCGGGAAGACGTCGACGACCTGATCGGGCGCCGCACCATTACTTATGGCTTTACCGAGCTCGATGCGTTGCTGACGGCCCATCAAGTGCCCCATGCGCCGATTCTGGGCGTGCACGACGCCTTGATGCAGCCGCAAGCCATGGCACGTGCAATGGTCGTCGAAACCGAACATGTCGCACTGGGCCCGATCAAGATCCTGAACCGGCCGATCAAATGGCCGGGCGAAACGCAAGACGTGCCCGAAGCACCACCCGTGCTCGGTCAGCATACCGATAGCATTCTCGCTGATGTGCTGGGTATGAGCGCAGCCGAGATCGCCGCCCTGCGCGCTGCGAAAGCTATTTCGTAAGCGCCAGCACGGTGTCTGCCCATTCGCGGCGACAGATCAGCAGGTCGGGCATGTACGTGTCGGGCTGATTATAGACTAGCAGCGAACCATCGGCGCGGCTGACATGCAGTCCGTAGGCCGCTGCTACCGCAACGGGCGCGCAACTGTCCCATTCATATTGCCCGCCCGTGTGCATATAGATTTCAGCTTCGCCACGGACGATGGCCATGGCTTTGGCCCCGGCACTGCCCATCGGGATCAATTCCGCGCTTATGGTTTCGGCGACGGCGAGCGCTTCCTTGGCAGGGCGGCTGCGGCTGACGACCATGCGCGGTGGCTGTTGTGCCGCTTTGATCGGTCCGGGCCGGTCGGACCGAAACACGAGGTCAAGACCCGGCAGCGCCACCGCCCCGACGGTTGCAACGCCATCAACCGACAAACCAACATGAACGGCCCAGTCGGTGCGCCCCTCGCCATATTCGCGCGTACCATCGACCGGATCGATGATCCATACGCGCGATTTGGACAGGCGCGCGTCGGTGTCCTTACTTTCTTCGGACAACAAGCCGTCGTCGGGTCGTGCCTCGGCAATCGCATGAATGAGATATTGGTTGGCCGTCTGATCCCCGGATTTGCCGAGTGATTTGCCGGTTGTCACACCGCAATCGCGCACCTGGAGCAATAATTTGCCGGCAATTGTTGCGAGGTGTGCGGCAAGTTCGGCATCAGTCATTTAAGGGGCATGATCTGACGAATAATGAAATCGGCGGCTTCGGCAGGTGTCATTTCGACAGTATTGACGCGGATTTCAGGCGCTTCAGGCGGCTCGTAAGCGCTGTCGATCCCGGTAAAATTCTTGAGTTGGCCCGCGCGTGCCTTTTTATACAGGCCTTTCACGTCCCGCGCTTCGGCGACCTCAAGCGGCGTCTCGACGTAAATCTCGATATACTCGCCCTCTGGGAGCATCGCCCGAACCATCTCGCGTTCGGCGCGGAACGGCGAGATGAAGGCAGTCAGCACGATCAGCCCGGCATCGGCCATCAGCTTGGCCACTTCGCCCACCCGGCGGATGTTCTCAATGCGATCGGTTTCGGTAAATCCCAAATCCTTGTTCAGCCCATGGCGGACATTGTCTCCGTCGAGCAGAAACGTATGCCGGTTCATCAACGCAAGGCGCTTTTCGACTTCGTTTGCGATTGTCGATTTCCCCGATCCGCTGAGCCCGGTAAACCACAGCACGCGCGCTTTCTGGTTCTTTAGGCTGGCATGCGCGTCGCGGCTGATGTCAGTTGCTTGCCAGTGGACATTCTGGGCACGGCGAAGGCTGAAATGCAGCATGCCTGCAGCGACCGTGTGGTTGGTGATCTTGTCGATCAGGATGAAGCCGCCCAGCGTGCGATTGTCGGCATAGGGTTCGAAAACGATCGGCTTGTCGGTCGCGATTTCGGCGACACCGATCGCATTCAGCTCGAGCGTCTTGGCCGCCATGTGCTGCATAGTGTTGACATTGACAGTGTATTTGGGTGCTTGGGCCGTCGCCGACACCATCTGGGTGCCGAGCTTCAGCCAGTACGCGCGGCCCGGGACCAGCGCGTCGTCGGCGAGCCACACGATCGTGCTTTCGAACTGGTCGGCGACTTGCGGCGGGGCATCCGCCGCCGCAATCACGTCGCCACGCGAACAGTCGATTTCGTCGGTAAAGCATAGCGTTACCGATTGGCCGGCGACGGCCTCGTCGCGCTCGCCGTCCAGCGTTATGATCCTGCTGATCGTCGTTCCCTTGCCCGAAGGCAGCACGCGGATTGCATCGCCGGGTCGCACCACGCCAGTCGAAATCTGCCCGCTGAAACCCCGGAAATCGATATTGGGTCGGTTCACCCACTGGACGGCCATGCGCAGTGGATTTGCCTGATCGGCGTCACTGTCGAGCACCACGCTTTCGAGGCACGCCATGAGTGGCGCACCGTGATGCCATGGCATGTTCGGCGATTCAGTTGTGACATTGTCGCCCTTGAACCCCGAAATCGGGATCGCGGTGAAATGCTCGATCCCGATCGAACCCGCAAAAGACATGTAATCCTCGACTATCGCTTCGTACTTCGCCTGATCATAATCGATCAGGTCCATCTTGTTGACGGCAAGCACGATGTTGCGGATGCCGAGCAGCTTGGCGAGATAGCTGTGCCGCCGTGTCTGGACGAGCACGCCCTTTCGCGCGTCGATCAGGATCACGGCAAGATCTGCCGTCGACGCGCCGGTCACCATGTTGCGCGTATATTGTTCATGCCCCGGACAATCGGCGACAATGAACTTGCGCTTTTCGGTCGCGAAGAAGCGGTAAGCGACATCGATCGTGATGCCTTGTTCGCGCTCGGCGGCAAGGCCATCGACGAGCAGGGCGAAGTCGATCTCGGCGCCTTGCGTTCCCACGCGCTTGCTGTCGGCTTCGAGCGCTGCAAGCTGATCTTCGAAAATCATTTTCGAATCATAAAGCAACCGCCCGATCAGCGTCGATTTGCCATCGTCGACCGATCCGCACGTGATGAAGCGCAGCAGGCTTTTGTGCTGGTGAACGTCGAGATAAGCTTCGATATTCGACGCGATCAGATCATCGGTTTCGTAGACGGACGACATCAGAAATACCCTTCCGCCTTTTTCTTTTCCATGCTCGCGGCCTGATCATGGTCGATGACGCGGCCCTGGCGCTCCGACGTCGTGGTCAGCAACATTTCCTGAATGACTTCGGGCAATGTCGCGGCCGTGCTTTCGACAGCGCCCGACAGCGGGAAGCAGCCAAGTGTGCGGAAACGCACCGATCGCTCGACGATTTCGGGCCGCTTGCCCATTGCGCTAGCCAAGCGATCGATGTCGTCAGCCATGAACAGCTGGCCGTCGTGAATATACGTCGGGCGCATTGCAGAAAAATACAGCGGCACGATCTCGATCCCCTCGAGATGGATATATTGCCAGATGTCGAGTTCGGTCCAATTCGAGATCGGGAAAACGCGGATGCTTTCGCCCTTGGCCTTTCGCGCGTTGTAGAGATTCCACAGTTCGGGCCGCTGGTTTTTCGGGTCCCAGCCATGTGTTGCCGTGCGGAACGAGAAAATGCGCTCCTTGGCCCGGCTTTTCTCCTCGTCGCGCCGCGCGCCGCCGAACGCCACGTCGAAGCCATATTTGTCGAGCGCCTGCTTCAGCCCTTGTGTCTTCCACATATCGGTATGCAGCGGGCCATGATCGAACGGATTGATGCCGCGCTCGATCGCTTCGGCGTTCTGATGTACCAGCAGTTCCATGCCTGCATCGCGTGCCGCTTTCTCGCGCAAGTCGTACATCGCCTGGAATTTCCACGTTGTATCAACATGAAGCAGGGGAAACGGCGGCGGTGCCGGAAAGAAAGCCTTACGCGCCAGATGCAGCATCACGGCTGAATCCTTGCCGACAGAATAGAGCATCACTGGCTTGTCCGCCTCGGCCACCACTTCACGCATGATGTGGATGCTTTCGGCTTCAAGCCGCTCGAGATGCGTCAGCGTGCGTGTCATGAGCTTGCGAGTTCCCCTGACCCCGATGCCAGTAATTGCGGCTTGGGACCACATAGTTTCACTAGCGTGACCCTATGGCCGACTTTAGCGCGATTATGCCGCGACGACTTCAAGCGCGGGATAGTCGATGTAGCCCTCGTCGCCTTGCGAATACCATGTCGCCATCGCATCGCTGTTGAGCGTTGCGCCGCTTGCCAGCCGTGCCGGCAGATCGGGATTGCCAATGAAAGGGCGACCGAAACTGATTGCATCGGCAACACCTGAATCAAGGGCTGCCTGCGCCGAAGCCGTGTCGTAATCCGAATTGAGTACGAGCGGTCCCGGAAACACTTTGCGGATCGCTGGTGACTGGCGCGGCACGTCGGTGCTGCCGAATGTCCCATTGGCAGGCGGCTCGCGCAGCTCGAGGAAGGCAATATCGTGCGCCGCCAGCGCTTTTGCAGCCGCAGTGAACAGCGCTTCGGGATCGCTGTCGTCGACACCCTGCGAAGCCCCATTGGGTGACAAACGCACCGCCGTCCGGTCAGCGCCGACTTCTTCGACAAGCGCAGCAGTGACTTCATCGAGCAGTCGGATGCGATTCTCGATTGAGCCGCCGTAGGCATCATCGCGGAAGTTCGAATTGTCGCGTAAAAACTGATCGATCAGATAACCGTTCGCCCCGTGCAGCTGTACACCGTCGAAGCCTGCCGCAATCGCATTGCGCGCCGCATGGACATAATCGCCGATCAGGCGCGGAATTTCGTCAATCGCAAGGGCGCGCGCTTCGATATAAGGCTGCTTGCCGTCATAGGTGTGTGCTTTGCCCGGGGCGGTCGTCGCCGATGCCGATACCGGGTGCACGCCGTTCAGGCTGGGGTGGACGATGCGGCCCATATGCCAGAGTTGGGCCACGATCCGCCCGCCGGCTTCGTGAACGGCCGCCGTCACTGGCTTCCATTCCTCGACCTGCTCGTCGCTCCAAAGACCCGGCGCATATGGCCAGCCCGATCCTTCAAGCGTGATCCCGGTTGCTTCGCTGATGATCAATCCTGCCGACGCCCGCTGCGCATAATAAGTTGCCATCCGTTCTGTCGGCACGTGCGCACGCGTTGCGCGGCCACGCGTCAGGGGCGCCATCAGGATGCGGTTCGGAGCCTCGATAGCGCCGAGCACGATTGAATCGAACAGTGAGGGCATGAAGAGTTCCTCTTTGAAACGGGAATGATCCCGCGCATATGGCGGCGGATGGGGACAATCGCCAGCGAAGAAAAACTTGGGCCCGCCCGATTCGGGGTTGCGGCGCTGCTGGTGGGCGGGGCCCTGCTGGCGCTTGGGGCCATGTTCGTGCGGATGGCGGACACCGGGCCGATTGCCAGTGCGTTCTGGCGGATGTCGTTGGCGCTGCCGCTGATCATGATCATGGCGCAGTTTGCACCTAAATCGAGTGGGCGGATGACGCCTGCACTCGTCCTGATCATCGCAGGATCGGGCGTTCTGTTCGCAGCGGACCTTGCAGCGTGGCACCTCGGGATCATGAATACCAAAGTCGCCAACGCGACGCTGTTCGGCAACTCGGCCAGTTTCATTTATCCAATTTATGGCTTTGTGGTCGCGCGTGCCTGGCCTGCCCGGCGACAAGTTGGTGCGCTGCTGATGGCTGCCGCAGGGGCAGGCTTGTTGATGGGGCGCAGTGCCGAACTGTCGCCCGAACATCTGGTCGGTGATCTGCTGAGCTTGCTTGCGGGCGCATTTTACGCGGCCTATTTCGTGGCGATTGCCCGCGCCCGCGAAACGATGGCGCCACTGCCTCTGCTGGCGGCATCGACATTGGCAAGTGCCATACCGCTTCTGCTTCTGGCGATTGCTCTCGGCGAACAGATCATGCCGACAAACTGGGGTCCGCTGATTGCAATGGCGCTATGCAGTCAGGTGATCGGCCAGAGTTTGATGACCTATGCGCTCGGCCGTGTCAGCCCGCTGGTGATCGGCTTGTCGCTGCTGACGCAGCCGATCGTTGCCGCTCTGACAGGCTGGCTGATGTTCGACGAAACGCTTGGGGCGCTTGATCTCGCGGGTGCAGCCTTGGTGGCGCTGGCGCTCGTTCTCGTGCGCGAGCCAGCTAAGACGACTTAAGCGCCGCCGAGGATGCCCTGCGTAACCATCGTGTAAAGCATCGGGACGGACAGAAGCGTGTTCGTCCGGCTGAAGATCATGGCTGTCGTTGCTGCTTTGGCCTTGGTGTCGGCATCAGCTTCGACCAGCCCAAGCGCCTTTTTCTGGTTGGGCCAGATCACGAACCAGACGTTGAACGCCATGATCAGCCCCAGCCACATCCCGAGACCGATCAGGCGGTAGCCTTCCTGAAAGGTCAGCGCTTCGATGAGATATTGCTGCGGCGGGTGTGCGGCAATGGCAAGGCCCATGATGACGGTCGCAAGGGCGGCCCAGCGGAACCAGAACAGTGCGGCCGGCGCGATATATTTCGAGACGCCGGGCTTCAATTCGGCAGGCACGGTCGGCATCGTCGGGATTTGCACAAAGTTGAAATAGTAAAGCAGGCCGATCCACATGATGCCGAACAAAGTGTGGAGAAAGCGGAACAGCGCATTAATGTATGTCGGCGTTTCGGTGCCGCCGTGAAACAGAAAGATCATGACGACCAGCAGCGTGAAAGACAGCAGCAGCACTGCCCCCAGATTTCCGAAAAACTTTGCCATACCAACGCCCCAAACAGATTGATGTTTGGTCGTTAGCAGCCCATTTAGCCGATGTCACCCGATGGAGCGCCGCGCATGGCCGATAATATGTCAGATCCCACGCTCGATGAAATGCGCGTCATGTTGGCAGCCGAATTGCCGCATCATGCTGCTTTCGACGGCTGGACGCCCGAAGCACTGGCGCTGGCGGCAAGCGCGACCGATATCGATCCGGCGGTCGCTGCTCTCGCATTTCCCGGCGGCGCGATGGACATGATCGACGCCTGGTTTGCGCAAATTGACGCAACCATGCTTGCTGATTTGCCTGCCGAAACGCTCAGCACGATGAAAATACGCGCTCGGATCACCGCTCTGGTCGAAGCGCGGCTGGATTTGGTCGCCGACCACATCGAAGCGCTGCGCCGTGCGCTTGCTGTCCTTGCGCTCCCGCAAAATCTGCCGCGCAGCGCAAAGCTCGGCTGGCGCGCAGCCGATGCGATGTGGCACGCTGCTGGCGATACCGCGACCGATCTCAATCATTATTCGAAACGCGTCATTCTCGGTGGCGTTTATATGGCAACGATCATCGCGATGATGGACGACGACAGCGAAGGCCACGCCGATACGCGCGCTTTCCTCGGCCGCCGGATCGACGGAATCATGCGCTTCGAAAAGTTCAAAGGCCGCTTTTCGCACAGCGCCCCCGAACGCCTGAGCCTTGCGCGCTTTTTGGGGCGATTGCGTTACCCGGCCGTTTAGTCTGCTCGTGCGCGCTCAGTCCGCTGGCGCATGATTGCTAGCACTGTCAGCAGACCGACAGGTAACCACAGTGCGTTCAAACCGAATTTTGGGAACGCAACGGCACCACACACCGCACCGGCCACAAGCCCGACCCATAGCATTGCAAAAGGTTGCCAAGCCCATCGATCACCACCCGAAAGCGCCGTCGCAAGCCTTTGCCCCAGTTTGACGAGCGTGCCAGTCATGTATGTCAGCCCGATTTGAACCTCGCCATCGCTTTCGAAAATGGCGTTCTCGGCACCCATGGCAAGCGCCATTGCGCCCAGCGCTGCCATTGGATACCCACTTACAGCCAGCAGCGCGGCAGCGCAAAGCAACAGGGCGACAAGCAGGATCACCCGCGATTGCTGGTGCGCGCTAGCGCGCCGCCCAATAAGTGATCCACCAACAACACCCGCCACGAAAAGTGCAATTAGTGCCAGCGCTGCCGCAGCATCGACGGCCCGCTCGACGCTCCCGACTGCCAGTCGCGTCGAATTACCGCTCATGAAGGAAACGAAAAAGCCCTTGCTCGCCATGAATCCGATGGCGTCGACATAGCCTGCAACAGCAGCAAGGCAGGCAGCCAATGCGCGGGTCGGCAAATCATAGCG
>JANODH010000391.1:0-4989 GCA_031412595.1 Sphingomonas sp.
CACGGCCATGACGATGCACGCCAGCCGCGCCGCGTTATCGACGCCAAGCATGACCGGCAGTGATCGCACGCCTGTCGCAACATCGCCTTCGACAGCCTTGAAATCATTGAGCGTCATGATGCCATGCGCGCCGACACTATAGAGCCCGAGGATCAGCAGCACGTCGACCGACGGCAGCGTGCCGAGCATCACGGCAGCCCCGGTAAACCAGGTCAGCCCTTCATAGGTCAGTGCAACCAGCCCCGGCCCGAACCACCCGTCAGCTTTCAGCCGCAGCGGCGGCGCGCTGTAAATCCAGGCACAAACCAGCCCCAATGCCGTCCCTGCCAACACCCACGGCCCTGTCGCCCACGCAACGAGCAGCGAAAGCGCCGTGCCGATAATCGCAATCCGCAGCCCCCAATTGCCGGGAATGCGGCCCGACGGGATCGGCCGGTTCGGCTCGTTGATCGCATCGACATGCCGGTCGAACCAGTCGTTCACGGCTTGGCTCGTCCCGCATACCAGCGGCCCGGTCAGCAACACGCCAGCCACCAGAAACGGCCAGCGATCCGCCACCGGAACACCTGATGAAACGACGCCGCACATGAACGCCCACATCGGCGGGAACCAGGTAATCGGCTTCAACAGCGCGACCACGTCACGAGGGGCCGGTGACACCAGTTTCGGCAGCGAAGTGGCGGACCCATCCATGAATCGAAAGCTACGCTTGACACTTTATAGTGTCAACTGATTTGGACAGTTCCGAAACGATGTATGCACTTTGTTATAACAGGAAGTTGTGTTAGGGTCGTTCCATGAAAGCAGCACTTCGCAAAATAGGGAATTCGACGGGCCTTGTCGTGCCCCGCCCTATCTTGGGTGCGCTGGGGCTTACGGGCGGTGCGTTTCTCGATCTCACAGTCGAAGATGGCAAGCTGATCGCAACGCCGCTCGTCAGTGCCGTCCGCGCGGGTTGGGGCGAAGCAGCAAAAGCAATTACGGATGATGCCGACGGCGGCGGCGATACCGACTGGGTCGATCTCGCGAGCGACGCCGATGTCGAGTGGCAATGGTAGCGGCCAACCCAACGCGCGGCGAGATATGGCTGACCAATCTCGATCCAACCATTGGCAGTGAAATTCAGACAACTCGACCGTGTCTGGTTGTTTCGCCCGACAGTATGAACGCTCATCTCCGCACAATAACATCCATGCCGTTGACCAGTGGCAGTCATCCCGCCCCTTTTCGAATTGCCATCCGCTTTCAGGGGCGAAAGGGCCTTTTGCTTGCCGATCAAGTGCGTACGCTTGACCAGAGGCGCTTCGTCAAGCGATTGGGCAAGGTCAGCGCGCCGACCCTCGCCGCAGCATTGGCTGTCCTACGTGAGATGTTCAGCGACTAAATAAGCTTTAATCGTCGTCCGCGCCGAGATTACCAAGCCCGTGGCGGTGCAGTTTCGAATAGAGACTTTGCCTGCTCACACCCAGAATTTCCGCCGCCGACGCGCGGTTGTCGGCGGTGTAAACAAGCGCGGCTTCGATGCACAGGCGCTCGATCAGGTCCGTCGATTCGCGGACGATTTCCTTCAGCGACATGCGCCCGACGAGGTCGGTCAGCTGTTCGACCGAGCGCGGCAGATCACGGTCGACCGGCGGCAGGTCGCGCGATCGGCGCGCAATCGCGCGGATGCTGAAGCCATAGCATTCGCCGTCGTCACCAGGTGCCGAAACGGCCGAGACTTCGACGTCTTCCTGCATCCCGTCGGCCGCGCGAATGATCGTCGCGACATTGCGTGCCGAGCCGTGCTCGCGGATCTGCGCGATGATGAGGTCGAGGTCGATCCCCGCCCGCCCGATATAGGCACCGATCGGCGTCCCCCGCGCGCGCTCGACCGACGCGGTCTGCGTGAGATCGATGAAAGCCGGATTGGCCGCAACAATGTTCAGATCGGCATCGGTCAGCACAAAGGCATCGGGCATGCGCGACAGCATGTCGAGAATTTGCACATCGCCCTGCCGGTCGCGCGCGCTGCCCGTGCCACTATCGAGCCGGACAAGATAATAAGTCGCCTGATCCTGCCGGAAGATACTTGCCGAAAGCATTGCGCTGCCGCGCCCGCCGGGTAGCGCCAACGCCATCGGCGGCTGGTCTGCCGCGCTGACGGCGCCGAGATACGTCATCAGGCCGTCATGCCCTTGCGGATCGCTGATCACGCTCAGCGGGCGATTGACCAGGCTGCCGTCCGCCCCACCGAGCAAGCGTGTTGCCGCCGGATTGGCCTCGCGGATGCGCCGACTTTCGGCGTCGACGACGAGAATTGCTTCGGCAGCCCGCTCGAACAACATCCGGTAGCGCGACTCCGCTTGCCGCAGCCGCAGATAATCGCGCTCGAGCGATTGCTGAACTTGCATCAGCCGCTGCTGCAGCACCGCGCTGGCGCGGACATCGCGGCCGACGGCAATAATGCGCCCGGCATTGCCCGATGCGACAGTCCAATAGCGGACAGGCACATCGCCGTTTGCCGTCGGGTGATTGATCTGACGCCAACGCGGCGGCGCGCCCGATGCCATGCCCGTCAGCATATCGGCGATCTTGCCACGGCTTTCGATCGTCGCGATCGCAGCCCAGTTCTGTCCGATCCAGTCGCTCGATCCCTCGATTCCGGCTTCATGCGCCGAAAGCGAGACATCGATAATCGTGCCATCGGCTTCCAAAATGAGCACGAGATCACCAGCCGCTTCGGCCAACCGCGCCGCCGCCGTCGAGTCGAGTGGGCCCAGCGTCGTGCCAGGTGCACGCAGGGGAACAGAGAGAGCCGACGCAATATTCACCGGGCAGGAGCCCTTTCAAGCATTCAGGCGCAGAAATCGCTGCGCGCGCGTAGCCCCTCGACGAGTATATCAGCTGTCGCAAGCGCTTGTAGGGCGTCTGCCGCTGTCGCGTCGGCGCCTATTTCAATTGCAAGCTGCGGGGCAACATTAAAGAGATGACCGCCGACCATGATGCCGACGAACGGATTGCGCGAAACGCTGCGGATCGCGTTGATGAGTGACGGTGCGTCCGCTGCGCAGACCGTGCCGCTGACCGTAAGCCCGACCAGATCATAGCTGTTACGCGCGACCATTGCCAGCAGGCTCGATGTGCTGGTTGCTGTCATCAAATCAGTCGCCCAACCGGCCCGGCGGAAGACGTCCTCGACGATGACCGAGCCGAAGCTATGATCGTCACCGGGCATGACCGAAAACAGCGCGGTGCGGACATCGGGTCCACCACTCGGGCCATGCACGGGCACGCGCGCCGACAGTTCGCGGACCACTTCCTGAAGCCGCCAGAGCGCCATCGTCACTGTAACGAAGTCCGCGGTGTCGTCGTCCCACATTTCGCCGAGATGACGCGCTGCGGGCGCCAACAGTTCGACAAAGACCGTGTCGATGCTCACGCCGCGCTTCAGGAATATATCGACATGATCGAGCAGCGCGCTCGCATCGAATTCGATGGCCAGCGGCGCAAACGCCTTGGCTTCGTGATAGCTGACGGTGGCACTGCCGGGCATAACGGGCGTGCTAACCGCATCGCTGTCGCGCGTGTGCGCAACCATGAGTCGCGGAATAATTTCACTTTCGACAACCGCCACGAACCCGGCCGGTTTTTTCGGTGTTGCGTCGGCCACAGGCTTTCGGCCGACAATGTTGCGCAAAATGG
The DNA here is from genome assembly GCA_031412595.1 of Sphingomonas sp. Classification (GTDB taxonomy): domain Bacteria; phylum Pseudomonadota; class Alphaproteobacteria; order Sphingomonadales; family Sphingomonadaceae; genus Sphingomonas_O. Next base: position 3,685 of record JANODH010000391.1, read on the forward strand.
GGCCCGGCGAACCTACTTTCGCGATCGACCGCACGATCCCATACACGCTTGCCATCCAGGTTCTCCCGACCCTGTGCCGGAGCGCGAATTTGCCGCGCCCTCTGGACTGGTCATCTTAAACCGCCCCCGACGAATCGCACGTTATGGCGCGAACCGCTTCGTTGCAACGACGGCGTAACATATAATCAGACCATATGTAAATTATTTTGGACGTCAAAATGATTTGACACTTACGGCCGGGTAGCGCAGTCTCTTTGGAAGGAGGCGGTTGCATAAAGATGGAGTCGAACAGACCCTTATATACCATCGAGCAGCGTGCCCGCCGCGATGCGTCTGGATGGACGCTGGTGCAGGGCATTCTGGCGCCCGTGCAATTCGTTATCTTTCTGATCAGTCTCTATTTTGTGCTCCGTTTTCTGAGCACGGGCGAAGGCGCATACGTCGCGACCGTCTCGGTGGTGATCAAGACGATTGCGCTGTACACGATCATGATCACCGGCGCGATCTGGGAAAAAGTCGTGTTCGGCAAATATCTTTTTGCCGAGGCATTCTGGTGGGAAGATTTCTTCTCGATGTTCGTGATCGCGCTGCACACCGCTTATCTCGTGGCGCTGTGGTTCGGACTTGGCAGCGAGACCGACCGGATGATGATCGCGCTGGCGGCCTATGCGACCTATGCGATCAATGCCGGACAGTTCATCCTGAAATTACGCGCCGCGCGGCTTCAGGCGCCGCAGCGAGTGGCCGCATGATCGCCGCACCAACGGCCCTCGATTGCGCACCGGTATTGCGCGAACGCGGGCAGCGCGAAGTGTTCTGCGGGCTGACCGGCATCATCTGGTTGCACCGCAAGGTTCAAGACGCTTTCTTCCTTGTTGTCGGCAGCCGCACCTGCGCGCATCTGCTGCAATCGGCAGCGGGCGTCATGATTTTCGCCGAACCGCGTTTTGCAACGGCGATCATCGAAGAGCGCGATCTGGCGGGGATGGCCGATTGCAACGAGGAACTCGACCGCGTGGTCGACAAGCTGCTTGCGCGCCGCCCCGATATCAAGCTGCTTTTCCTTGTTGGCTCATGCCCGTCGGAAGTCATCAAGCTCGATCTCAGCCGTGCCTCGCAGCGCCTGAATGCAAAACATGATGGCGTCCGCGTGCTCAACTATTCGGGCTCGGGCATCGAAACGACCTTCACTGAAGGCGAAGATGCCTGCCTTGCATCGCTCGTCCCTGAACTGCCGATCGACACGTCGGGCGAACAAAGCCTGATGATCGTCGGCGCGCTGCCCGATGTCGTCGAGGATCAGTT
>JANODH010000392.1:0-1557 GCA_031412595.1 Sphingomonas sp.
CCAATATCGGCCCGAACGTAACTTGGGGCACCAGCCCGGAAGATGTCGTCGCGATTACCGGCCACGTCCCCGATCCGATGAGCTTTGCCGATCCCGGTAAACAGGAGGCGGCTGCAAAATCGCTAGCCTATATGGGCCTGACGGCGGGAACGCGGATGCAGGATGTCACGGTCGAAAATATCTTTATCGGCAGCTGCACCAACAGCCGCATCGAAGACCTTCGTGCCGCCGCTGCCGTCATCAAGGGGCGGCGCAAGGCAGACAACGTCAAATGGGCAATCGTCGTCCCGGGCTCGGGTCTGGTAAAGCGGCAGGCCGAAGCCGAAGGCCTCGATCGCATATTCATCGAAGCCGGTCTCGAATGGCGCGAGCCCGGCTGTTCGGCCTGTCTCGGCATGAATCCGGACAAGGTACCCGCTGGCGAGCGCTGCGCCTCGACCAGCAACCGCAATTTCGTGGGGCGGCAGGGTCCGGGCGCGCGGACGCATCTCCTCAGCCCCGCCATGGCAGCCGCGGCGGCCGTCACCGGACGGCTCACCGATGTACGGGAGTTGATGGCTTGAGTGCCTCGACCGTCTTCGTTCTGAACGGTCCCAATCTCAATCTGCTCGGCACGCGCGAGCCCGAAATTTACGGATCGGATACGCTCGACGACATTGCCGGACGGTTGGAGGATCAGGCGCGCGCGCTTGGCCTCACCATCGACATGCGCCAATCGAACCACGAAGGGCATTTGATCGACTGGCTGCACGAAGCAAATGCCGAGGGCGCAAAAGCCGTGCTGCTCAATGCCGGCGCCTACACGCATACGTCGATTGCCATTCTCGATGCGATCAAATCGATCAAGGTGCCCGTGATCGAAGTGCATCTATCCGACCCGCGCAAGCGCGAACCGTTCCGCCATTTAAGCTACGTCGGCATGGCAGCTGTTGCCTGTTTTGCCGGGCATGGCGCGGCCAGTTACACGCTTGCGCTAGACGCGGCGGCCAAGCTCTGACATTTGCGGCAACAATCAACAACAGGGGTGCAATATGGCTGATGACAAAAGCACAATGCACGTCGATGCAGCGCTGGTCCGGCAGCTGGCCGAACTGCTCGACGAAACACGACTGACCGAAATCGAAGTTCAGGACGGCGATCGAAAAATCCGCGTCGTCCGCAAGGTTTCGGTGGCCGCTCCTGCCCCGATTTATGCGCCGGCTACTGCGCCCGTTGCAGAAGCGGCCGCTGCCCCTGCCGCCGCAAGCGTGAACGCAGTCAAATCGCCGATGGTCGGCACGGCATTCCTCGCTGCCGAACCGGGCGCTAAGCCCTTTGCAAGCGTCGGCGATGTCGTCAGCGAAGGCCAGACGCTGCTGATCATCGAAGCGATGAAAGTCATGAACCCGATCGCCGCGCCACGCGCCGGCAAAGTGACCAGCGTTCTGGTCGAAAACGGTCAACCCGTTGAATTCGATCAGCCGCTTCTGGTCATCGAATGAGCATCGAAAAGCTGCTGATCGCCAATCGCGGTGAAATTGCGCTGCGCATCCACCGCGCTTGTCATGAGATGGGTAT
>JANODH010000393.1:0-2260 GCA_031412595.1 Sphingomonas sp.
CTGCGGCGTCAGGTGCGCATCGAAGGCCCCGTTTCGATCGTCAGCGATGCCGAAGCCGATGCTTATTTCGCGACACGCGGTCGGATTTCGAAATTGGGTGCATGGGCATCCGACCAGTCACGGCCGTTGCCGGATCGCGCGATGCTTGATGCTAAACTGGCCGACGTGACTGCGCGCTTCGACGGCAGCGACGTGCCGCGCCCGCCGCACTGGTCGGGCTACCGCGTCGCGCCCAAGCGAATCGAATTTTGGTGGGATGGCGAGCACCGATTGCATAACCGCGAGCTGTTCGTTCGCGACGGCAGCGGGTGGACGACCAGCCTGCTCTATCCATGAGCGGAAGCCATCATCATGGCCACAGCCATCGCGCGACGCTGACCTCGCGGGCGGCATTTGCCAGTATCGGCGTTGCGCTCTTTCTGCTGGCGCTCAAGATTTTTGCCGTCGTGCAAACGGGATCGGTCGCGATGCTGGGCTCGCTTGCCGATACCGGGCTTGATCTGCTGGCTTCGCTGGCGACGCTTTATGCCGTGCGTTATGCCGCACAACCAGCCGACAGCGAACATCGCTTCGGACACGGCAAGGCCGAAGCATTGTCGGCGCTTTTCCAGGTTTTCATCATTGCGCTTTCGGCGCTGGCGATTTTCTATCGCGCGATCGAGCGGCTGATGAACGGCGATGTCACCGCGCAGGCCGAATATGGCATCGGCGTATCGGTCATCGCGATCGTCGCCACGCTCGGGCTGCTGGCCTATCAGCGCTATGTCATTGCCAAGACCAAGTCGGTCGCGATCACGGCCGACCATGTCCATTACCAGTCCGACGTTCTGCTCAATATCGCTGTCATTGCAGCACTCGCGCTCGATCAATATGCCGGGCTCGTTTGGGCTGATCCGGTGTTCGGCATCGGCATTGCCGCCGCGCTGCTGCTCGGGGCGTGGCGGGCTTCGACCCAAGCCGTCGACCAATTGATGGACCGCGAATGGCCCGAGGAAAAGCGCCAGCATTTCCTGCGCGTCGCGGCGCGCCACCCCGAACTGGCCGGCATCCATGACTTGCGGACGCGAACGAGCGGAACGCAGGATTTCGTACAGTTTCATGTTTGGGTCGACCCGGCAATGACAGTGGCAGAAGCGCACCGGGTGATGGACGAAGTCGAGGACAAGCTGGCGCATGAATTTCCAACGACCGAAATTCTGATCCACATCGATCCCGAAGGGCAGGTCGACCGCGAAGGCGTGCTGCCCACTCATCTTGCCGAGGAGGCGACACGGTGAAAATACCCTTTGCCCAGATCGATGCTTTTGCCGACCGGCCGTTTACTGGCAATCCGGCCGCCGTCATGCCGCTCGAGGCCTGGCTCGCCGACGATGTGCTCCAGGCGATCGCGCAGGAAAATAATCTCAGCGAAACGGCGTTCATCGTACCGACCACAGGCGACGCCGAGTATGAATTGCGCTGGCATACCCCGGCTGCCGAAGTAGCCTTGTGCGGACATGCAACGCTCGCCAGCGGCCATTATGTTCTCAGCCGCGATGCGAAACGCGACGTGGTTCGGTTCAGGACGCGCAAATCGGGCGTCTTGACAGTGACGCGGTCCCGTGCGGGCTATAAACTCGATTTGCCTGCTTGGTTCGCAACGGCAAAACCGTTGCCAGAAATCGCGGCTGCGCTCGGAATTGCATCGCCCATTGCATCGTTATGGCATGACAGCGGATATGCGCTGATCATCGTCGAGGATGAAAAAACCGTGCGCGTGCTTCGCGCCGATCTTCATGCATTGAAAGCGCTTGGCCCGATCGTCGCTATTGTGAGCGCGCCGGGTGATGCGGTCGATTTCGTCAGCCGTGTTTTCACGCCGCATTTCGACATTCCTGAAGACCCGGTGACAGGCTCCGCGCATGCCGTTGCCGTTCCGTATTGGGCGGCGCGGCTGGGGCGTACCGAAATGACCGCTTATCAGGCGAGCGCGCGCGGCGGACATGTTGCCTGCCGTATCGACCGCGACCGTGTGATTCTTGGGGGTCAGTGCGTTACCGTGATCGAAGGCGTTTTCTCGCTCTAGGCCGCAACGGCCATTTTTTCGGTCGCCACGGTTTCTTCGATCCATCCACCCCCGATGACGCGTTCACCGGCATAGAATACCGCTGCCTGCCCCGGCGAGACGCCATATTCGGGTGCATCGAACGACAGCCAGTTGCCGTCGAGCCGTGCTGGCACCGGCTTTGCCATCGACCGGACTTTGGCACTGACCGGCCCC